>JAJYTK010000167.1 GCA_021793095.1 Pseudomonadota bacterium | reverse complement strand
GAAGGAAAAGAGGTCATTGCTCAGCGTCATGAGGACCTACTACATCAGCGTTTTCCAATGCTCAGTGACCTATCTATCGAGCATACTTGGACAGGATTGGTCTGTATGTCGCGTAACAGTGCCTCTGGTTTTGGCATGCTGGCCCCCAATGTTTATGGTGCCGTCTGTCATAACGGTATTGGCATTACAACCGGCACTGTTGGGGGCTTATTAGCCGCTGATCTTGCATGCGGTGAGCATAGTGAGCATTTAGATTTTATGCTCCAGCTCGAATCCCCAGCAAGCTTGCTGCCCCAACCATTTTTAGGTGCTGGCGTACGCAGCCGTTTGGCTTGGGAAAAGTGGCGCAGACGGGCCGAGTCTTAGCCAGCGGCCCATCCGCCCCTGACAATTAAGAGGCGCCTGTCTGCACATAACGGCGCCAGGTATAGGGCAAGATCCCTCCATGGCGCCAATACTCAACATCGGTATCGGTATCTAGGCGGGCAATGACCTTGGTCTCTTTAGAGGTCCCATCGGCATAGCGAATTGTGAGTAACAGACCCTGCCCGGGTTGAATGTGCTCGTCCAGGCCGCTGACATCGTAAGTTTCCGCGCCGGTTAGGTTGAGCGTTTCAGCATTAACGCCGGGGCTAAATTGTAGCGGCAGGACACCCATACCGATGAGATTACTCAGGTGGATGCGTTCAAAACTCTCTGCGAGCACCACCTTGACGCCTAGTAATGCAACCCCCTTGGCTGCAGAGTCTCGGGAAGAACCGCTACCATAGTTTTTCCCTGCAATAATAATCAGGGGCTGTTGACGCCGCATGTATTCTTGGGCGGCGTCATAAACACGCATTACCTCACCGTCAGGCATTAATTTGGTGACCCCTCCTTCGATGCCGGGCACCATCTTGTTGCGTAAACGAATATTGGCAAAAGTCGCGCGCATGACGATTTCATGATTGGCGCGACGAGTGGTGTAATTGTTGAAATCTTTTTGTTCTACTCCACGCTCTTGTAAATAATCAGCGGCCGGGGTACCCAAGCTAATAGCGCCAGAGGGTGAAATATGGTCAGTAGTAATAGAATCACCCAAAATCACCAGAGGCTTTAATAAACGATAGTTTTTAACTGCGGGCTGTGCAGTGTCGAGGCCATCGAAATAAGGGGGTTTGCGAATATAATGGCTCTGAGGATCCCAGTCAAAATGTGACCCCGCTTTACTCTCTAAGGCATCCCATTGAGGGCCGCCATTAAATAATTCGGCATAGCGCTTAATAAATAAATCTCGTGCATATGCCTCTTGTACCGTCTGTTGTATTTCTTGGGCGCTGGGCCAAATATCTTTTAGATAAACTGCATTGCCTTGGTCATCGTATCCTAATGGGTCATCTGCTATGTTTATCGTCAAAGAGCCCGCTAACGCATAAGCAATCACTAAGGCAGGAGAGGCTAAGTAGTTGGCGCGCACGCTAGGGTGAATGCGGCCGTCAAAGTTTCTATTGCCAGACAGTACGGCCGTTGCAATTAAATCATTGTCATGGATACAAGCATCAATGGCGGGTGGCAATGGGCCTGACCCACCATTGCAGGTAGTACACCCAAAACCAGCAATGTGAAAACCCAAGTGATCCAATGAATCTTGCAACCCAGAGGTAGCCAGTATATCGGCAGTCACCTGGCTGCCTGGAACTAAGGAGGTCTTGACCCATGGCTTAGGTGTGAGTCCCTTGGCATATGCATTTTTCGCGAGCAATCCAGCCGCTACCATATTGGTAGGGTTGGCTGTGTTTGTACACGAGGTGATGGCTGCGATCACAATGGCACCGTCATGTAGTTCAAAATCTTCGCCTGATACAGGGTAGGTTTTGTTGAGATCGGCAGGGCGTCCGGCAATGCGTTCGTGCTCTTTGATAAAGCGCGGTGCGGCCTCGGCCAAATCATGGCGTTGCTCGGGTTGGCTGGGACCTGAAACACTGGGGCGAATCTCATTGAGATCAACTTTTAGGACGGTCTCAAATTGAGGCGCAGGGCTATCTGCATCGCGCCATAGCTTTTGCTGTTGGCAATAAGCTTTGACCTTAGCAATATGATCTTCGTCACGCCCGGTCATATAGAGATAGTTTAAGGTTTCTTGATCAACCGGGAAAAACACAACGGTGGCGCCATACTCAGGAGCCATATTGGCAATGGTGCCCCGGTCGCCCAAGCTCAGGTTATCCAAGCCCGCACCAAAAAACTCAACAAACTTGCCAACAACTCCTAGATTGCGCAGCCTCTCGGTGATTTCCAAGACTAAATCAGTGGGCAGCACCCCCTCTGGCAGGGCGCCTGTGAGCTCGATACCGACTACCTCGGGTAAGGGCATGGTGACAGGTTGGCCCAACATGACGGCCTCAGCCTCGATGCCACCTACTCCCCAAGCTAATATACCGAGCCCGTCTGCCATGGGAGTATGGCTATCTGTCCCTACACAACTGTCGGGGGACAAAATGGGGGCTGAGTATGCACCACTATCATCTGTCGTTTCCATCACGACTTGACCGATATGCTCTAAATGCAATTGGTGCATGATGCCTTTGCCTGGGGGAATGACATTCACGCCATCAAAGTTATTGCCGCACCAGCGCAGAAAACGGAAGCGCTCTGCATTTCGTTTATATTCAATGGCAAGATTAATCGCTGCCGCTTCGGGATTAGCCCAGCTATCAACCTGCAGAGAGTGATCAACCACCACATCGGTGGGCACGTGGGGGCGTACTTGTTCGACATCACCCCCGGATTCGGCAACTGCCTCGCGTAATGCCACCATATCTAATAGCATAACGAGGCCTAAAATATCGTGGCCAAAGACACGTGAAGGATAAAAGTCGATGGCAGTGCCTACTTTACGATCCAGCACTGCTTGTATTTGGGCCGCCGTATCTCTACCCATATGGGCTTGTTGGCGCACAAGATTTTCCAACACAATACGCAAACTATAGGGTAGTTTGTCTATTTCAGGGAAACGTTCAATGGGGGCGTATAGATAGTCCTGGCCGTTGAAAGATAAGGTTTTTAAATCGAAAATGCGCGACATAGCGAGTGTCCGTATAATAAAGAAAGTCGTGACAGTTAAACGTCCGCGGAGTAGATCACTTCAATAATAACGTAAACAATAGCTAACATAAATACATCAATAGAACGAGGAGAGTTCATGGCACAGCACCCTTTACCTGCTTATTTTATGCGTGGTGGCACGAGCAAAGCGCTCATGGTCCTAAAGTCAGATTTACCTACTGACCAAGAGCAGTGGGCACCTATATTTTGCGCAGCGATGGGCTCTCCAGACCCTTATGGGCGCCAACTCAATGGGATGGGCGGGGGCGTTTCTTCTTTATCAAAAGTATGCATTATTGGGCCTTCTGAACGACCAGATATTGATGTGGAATATACCTTCGCGCAGGTTGCCGTGGGCGAGCAACGTGTGGATTATCGTGGCAACTGCGGCAATATGAGTTCAGCGGTGGGTCCTTTTGCAGTACATACTGGGCTGGTCTCCGCGCCCACTGATACCACCACAGTACGCATTCTCAACACCAATACCAATAAGGTGATTGAGAGCACCTTTGCCACCCCACAAGGGGTGCCCCAGTATGCGGGTACACTGACTATCCCTGGGGTGAGTGGGGCAG
>JAJYTK010000166.1 GCA_021793095.1 Pseudomonadota bacterium | reverse complement strand
CCGATCTCTACACAGGTAAGAGCGGTAGTGAGCTTTTGGTCAAAACAACTTGGAACGATCCTGATGTTCAGCAAAATGATCTGCTGGTTATTACCGGGGATGCCCAAGGGGATACACAGGTATCTGTACCGGGCGGCATCATTGGTGACGTCACTATCAAAGAAGGTGAAAAAAGCGGTAATTGGGAATCTCCTGTGGTTACTGTAAAAGGCGGTGATAATGGCGAAACCGATAAAAAGCTGACTTTCCATGGGGTTGCCGGTACGCAAAACGCTGGTGAGGCACAACTCACTAAAAAAGGTGATAGCTATTACTGGACCCTCGCAGCGAGACAGCCTGGTGAGGATCCTGATACCCCAACCAAAACTCCTATATACACGCCTCCAGTTTCTGGCTATGTACAAACCCCCCGTATTATTCGTGAAATGGGTTTTGCGCAGCTGGGCCAACTACACGAACGTGTAGGTGAGCAGCAAACTTGGGTCTGGGACGAGTGTGGCTATCCCTGTGAGGATTATCGGAATCGTGCCGAAGCAGGTGAACGTCCTTACCCGGTATGGGGTCGTTTGCATCTGGGCAATCTCAAAGAGCAGGGCAAAGACCGATTAGGCTATAACAGCAAGAATGGGTTTTTACAGCTCGGGGTTGACCTCAACGTGGATACCGATGAGGAGCTCAATCACCGCCATACTGGGGTGATGGTGACCTACGGCTATGCCAAAAATGACTTCTATGACAAATATCGCGCTGAAGATGGGATAGTGTCGGATGATAAATATACAGGTCGTAGCAAGACACACATGTTCTCGCTGGGCGCTTATAACACTTGGTATAAGGAAAACGGTACGTATCTAGACTTGGTTGGTAATGTTTCTTGGCTGCGCAATAAATACCATAGTCGTAACGGCGTAGACGCTAAACAAAATGGTTATGGTATTGGCGTATCTGCCGAAGTAGGGCGCCCTTGGAAATTGGGTAACAGTCACTGGCATATTGAGCCTCAGGCACAACTGTCCTACCAGTACGTCAAGTTGAATAGTTTTAATGATGGTCACCGACGCATCCACGGGCAAAAAGGTGGGGCACTGCGAGGCCGCATCGGTGCGCGTTTGGCTTGGAATAATGACAACGGCAACCTACATACCAATACCTTTTATGTGTTAGCTAATGTACTGCACGATTTCACAGGCTACAAAACCAAAGCTACTGTGGGGAACGATCGTGTTACTGAGCGTTTTGCCCGCACTTGGGGTGAGTTAGGGATCGGGGCTCAGACTGCTTTAGGTAAGTCTACCTACCTTTATGCAGATGTACGTTATGAGCGAGCATTGGGTGGTTATAGCAACCAGGTATACCGTGGCAATAGCCGCTCGCGTGAGGGTTATACCGGTAATATCGGTCTGCGTTTCACTTGGTAAGCACCAACTAGAGTCAAAGGATAAAAAAGATGAATAGGTTTAAATTTACTTTGCGTAGGATGGCCATTGTTCCTGCCTTGCTGGCACTGACCGCCTGCGCGGGGCTACAAGATGTTGATCACCGCTGGTGCCCTCCCGAAGAGGTGGTTGCAGCAGTCCCTGTTCAGGAAAAGGTCACGCTTCAAGCCGATGCGTTGTTTAAGTTTGACCGCGGGGATTTAGCTGGTTTGCTACCCGAGGGTCGCGCCACTTTGGATGAGCTGGCAGAAAAGCTGTTAACAGGTTACGCAACGATCGATACCATCGAATTAATCGGCCATACAGACCGACTGGGCACGGTCGAATATAACCAAGCGCTTTCTGAGCGTCGGGCCGATACTGTGATGGCATACCTGCAGTCAAAAGGAGTAGATTACCCCATGACTGCAGTAGGTCGTGGCAAGCTCGAACCAGTTACTGAGGGGTGTGTAGGTGATACCGCAACCTCAGCCTTAATTCAGTGTTTGCAGCCAGATCGCCGTGTTGATGTGCTGATCACAGGCATTAGGAAAGAATAACCAAAAATAGGTTTTTTCTTGGTGCATCGCCGCTCCATCTGGAGCGGCTTTTTTTGTTTTATGTAAATCAGAGTTTTAAGCTTTAAGAATTAAAGGCGTACCAGACGTAATTACCATATTCCAAACCTGTATTTAGTTTCCTCTGGCGCTCTCTTTATACTGAACTGCATTGAATAGAGACTCAATTGGAGGTCGATGTGGTTGATTGCTGCAAGAGCACAGAGGCTCAAAAATCGGTGACGTCAGGACGCATTAATGTGAGCCAGGGCATCAGTCGCCGTGCGGTATTGGCGCGTCTTTCAGGTTTGGTGGGTGGAGCGGCGGCGCTGTCTGCCATGCCTGCTTATGCCAAGCAGTCCAAATTAGAAAGCGTCAAGCTCGCATTTTGTAGTCAGTTGCTTTGTGTGGTGCCGTATGAGATCACGCGTGCAGCTGGTTTTTTTGCGGATGAGGGGCTCGATGTGCAGCTGGTGTATAGCCGCGGTGGTTCGGCAGCCTTACAGGCATTACATGGGGGCGGCGTTGACTATGCGGCCACATCCTTTGATGCCGCTTTGGGGGCCTATGCTAATGGGGCAAAAATCTTTCGTTTTGCGGATACGGGTCGTTTGCCTTTATTTGCGTTGGCGACCAGTCCCAAGCAAAGTGATGCCATCACAGATATTGCTGATTTAGCAGGTCGCACCATTGGCGTGGCTCAGTTGGGTAATGCGGATCATGCTTTAGCGTTGTTTTTGCTCAAGCGCGCGGGGGTTGATTTAGATAGCGTTGAGTTTGCGACATTAGGGCCCAATTTATACGATGCTTTACGCATTGGGCAGATTGACGCCGGGATGGTCCAAGAGCCGGGTCTGACACTGCTCCAAGAGGCAGGTGCTCATGTGTTGGCAAATCTGATGGATCTAGAGGATGCGGATACTTATTTGGGTGGGCCCTATGCTTTTATGGGCGTGGCGGCGCGTACGGATGAGTTAGATCAGCGTTTGGATCAGATGCAACGATTAGGGCGTGCCTTGGCTGCAGGGTTACGTTATACCCGAGAGGCGCCCATTGATGAGATTGTTTCTGCGTTGCCCGCCGAGTTGGTGGCGGGTGGAGATACGCGCGTATTGACGCAGGCGTTGGATACCTACCGAGAATCTTTATACCCCTCATCGGTTGAGATTGACCGCGCAGCGAGTGAGCGCGTGGTTGAAACCCAGCGTTTGGCGGGCATTGATTATCCCAATGTGGATTTAGATGTGCTTTTAAATCTGTCTGTACTGGGGGCCTAATGCTACGGATCTCAGATTTAGTATTGGCTTATGGAGAGGGTGCCCCCGTCCTAGAAGATGTGCATTTAACACTGGCCGCCGGTCAGTTTATGAGCCTAATTGGCCCTTCTGGTTGCGGCAAAAGCACATTGTTACGCGTGGTGATGGGGTTGCAAACCCCTGCGCAGGGCCAAGTTGAGCTCGCCATTGCAGCTGATCAGGTGGGGTTTTTATTCCAAGATGATGCGTTATTGCCGTGGCGCAACGCCCGCGACAATGTTGCCTTGGGATTGCGTGCGCGTGGCGAGACTCGTGCACAGGCCCGCGAGCGGGCCGAGAGTTGGCTCGAGTCGGTGGGTCTAGGGGGGTTAGGAGACCGTTATCCTAGCCAGCTATCGGGTGGGCAACGCAAGCGGGTATCGATTGCTCAGGTAT
>JAJYTK010000165.1 GCA_021793095.1 Pseudomonadota bacterium | reverse complement strand
GCTACCGTAATTTCCATCTACACGCCCTTGGCCATCCCGGTGATTACTAAAAACAGGGCATTGTGCCTTATTAACAGGGATTTGATAATGGTTGGTGCCGAGGCGATAACGTTGGGCATCTGCATAGTTGATTAAACGGTTTTGCAGCATGCGATCGGGGCTCACGCCAATGCCAGGCACTAGATTGGCAGGACTAAAGGCGGCTTGTTCTACATCTGCAAAGTAATTTTCTGGATTACGGTTGAGTTCAAATTCACCGACTTCGATCAATGGATAATCCTTGTGATACCAAACTTTGGTGAGATCAAAAGGATTGTCTTTTTGTTGATCAGCCTCTAATTCGGGCATGATTTGCACGTACATTTTCCATTTTGGAAAATCACCCCGCTCAATAGCTTCGTATAAATCGCGTTGGTGACTTTCACGATCTTGGCCAATGATTTCAGCCGCTTCTTGATCGGTAAGATTTTTGATGCCTTGTTGCGTAACAAAGTGGAACTTGACCCAAAAACGCTCGCCTTCGGCATTCCAAAAGCTATAGGTATGTGAGCCAAAGCCGTGCATGTTGCGGTAGCTCGCTGGGATGCCGCGATCGCTCATGGTGATTGTGACCTGATGCAGTGCTTCGGGCAATAGCGTCCAGTAGTCCCAATTATTTGTGGCACTGCGCATGTGTGTGCGTGGATCACGTTTTACCGCTTTGTTTAAATCTGGAAATTGGCGAGGATCACGAATAAAGAACACAGGGGTATTGTTTCCGACCATATCCCAATTGCCTTCATCAGTGTAAAACTTGAGCGCAAATCCACGGATGTCGCGTTCAGCATCGGCTGCACCGCTTTCGCCGGCAACGGTACTAAAACGTGCAAACATTTCTGTTTTTTTGCCTACCTCACTAAAGATAGCCGCACGTGTATATTGGCTAATGTCATTGGTGACCGTAAACGTCCCAAATGCCCCCGAGCCTTTGGCGTGCATTCGGCGCTCGGGAATCACTTCGCGGACGAAATTAGCCAATTTTTCATTGAGCCAGGTGTCTTGTGCCAAGAGTGGCCCGCGTGGGCCAGCCGTCAGGCTATCGCGATTGGTAACTACGGGTGCCCCAAAATCTGTAGTCAAGTGAGTTACAGGGCATTTTTTGCTGTCATTCGACATATTTTATCCTCCAATAATTGAAAGCTGACCAAGGCACTGGCTCAAATACTCGAGCACTGAGCGTTTTAGAACAGTTGCTGTTAGCCTTACACTTAATGCTAAATGATTATGAGTTATAGAGAAAGTTAATTTTATTTATGATGATAATAGCTGCTGGCTATGGGGTGGTGAAGAGTGATTAAAAAATTATATGCTTCTTATCGCGCTACATTTTAGTAGGATTTTTTTGTCTCGCTCTGTATATAATCTCCCTCATGACAATCCTGAAATTTTTAAAACCCAGAAAAAGACGTAGTAGCAGATCTAAAAAGAAGGCACAAAGCAGGCGTTTTTATCGCACAGTGCTGTTATCAGCCCTCATTTCGTTTGCGGTAACGACTTGGCTGATTAATCCCACCCTGTTTAAAGGTGGGCAAAATAGCGCCGCCACGTTCACTACATCATTGGGTGAGCGCCTTAGTCAAATTAAGCTGGATAAATTGGATGTTGGGGCGGTTACCGAGTGGCTCCCCGATATTGACCAACTCAATCCTATTCAATGGGTGAGTTCTGCTCTTTCTCAAGATCAGCAAATAGGCTTGCAGTCACCTCCAGCATCAGTTAATGGCTATCAACAGACGAGTTTTTCGCAATGCCCGCAATTTTTCCCTGCCCGCCATTTGCCGATAGTCCCTGCCGCCGATGGGCTGAGTGAATTATGCTTTACACCGTTTGCTATTTTGCATAGCGGTCAGACCAAGACACCAGTATTTGTCGCACAACGATTGAATCGCCAGATGTTGTTAGATGCAAAAGCAATCAGCCGTGCAGATCGGTTTTACGAAGAGGCACGCTTGCCCCGGGCGCATCGCTCGGCGTTGTCAGATTATCAGGGGTCTGGCTTTGATAGGGGGCATATGGCACCCGCAGGCGATATGCATAATGAAGAGGCCATGGCACAAAGTTTTAGCCTAGCAAATATTGTGCCTCAAAATGCACAACATAACCGCGGCGCTTGGAGCAAGATCGAAGCCGATACTCGCAAGTACGTGTCAAGAGCGCAGGGTGATGTGTACATTTTTACTGGCCCAGTTTATGAGGAGCGCCCAGAAACCATCGGTGAGCGCAAGGTGGCGATCCCCAAATATCTCTATAAGTTGGTCTATGATGAAACCACGGGTAAGGCTTGGGTACACTGGCATGAAAACAGTGCGGATACGCGAGTAGGCGCACCCATCAGCTATGCTGAATTTGTACAACGTACCGGTTTACACCTACTGGATCCCGAGTTGCTGAAATAGGCGCCCTAGCTGCACGCTAATAAAATGGCCAAAAAATAGGAATAAAGATTACGCCTAACACCCAGAAAATTAAATTCAAGGGTAAGCCCACTTTAATGAAATCACTAAATTGGTAGCCTCCCGCGCTATAAACCATCGTGTTGGTTTGATAGCCAATAGGGGTTAAAAAGCTTGTCGAGGCTGAGAATGTAATAGCGATTAAAAAGGGGGTGGGGTCTGCATTCATGATTTGGGCAGTAGAGATGCCGATGGGCGCAAGCAGCACTGCTGCAGCTGAATTGCTCATGAGCTCGCCCAGTATTAATGCCAAAAGATACATCACTGCCAGTACTACGTGTGGACCCATTGCCCCTGCATAGCCAATGGTGTGATCCACAATAAAATCAGCAGCACCTGTGCTATTCATGGCCACCCCCAAAGGCAGTAGCCCGGCCATCAAAAATATAATGCGCCAATCAACGGACTCGTACATATCGTCTATCTCAATGCAGCGCGTGATGACCATTGCCATTGCACCTGCTAATGCTGAAAATACGATAGGCATGATATTGAGCGCCGGCATGGCGACTACCATTGCCATAATAAATAATGAAAGCGGTTTTCGCCAATTATGCTGTCCGGGTTGGTCTCTTTCAGAAAGGACGATAAAGTTTTTATTTTGCCTCAGGATACTCATCTCGGATTCGGGCAAAAGGGTGAGTAATATATCACCCATTTGTAATTCAGTTTGATCCAAGCGGTCACGCAGTACTTGCCCGCGACGTTGAATACCCAAAATAGATACCTCGCGGCTGATGCGCCGCTTTAGCACCTCAAGCTTGCGCCCAATCACCAATGAGTTAGGGGAGATCATGGCTTCTGTCATGATCCTTTTATCTAGTTTTTCATTGTAATCATCGTTTTTCCCGATCTTCTCGCGGCGCCGGCGTGGGGGCTTTGACCGAGAGGTAAAATCCAACTCCATATCGTCTTTGAGATCAAAGAGGCTGCTCCAGCGACCACGTATCAGTAGAACATCCCCTTGTTCAAGAATGTCGGCGCGTGGTGCCCAGTGTTTTTTACCCTTTCTCCAGAGCTCTAGTACATAGACTTTGTAGCGTTGGTGTAGTAGCGATTCTTCGACGGTAGTCCCGATCAATTTGCTACCGGGCCCTAACCTTAATTCAGTAACGTAGTTACCCGAATCCTGGCCTGGACCTAGATCAATGCTGCTTTTGTTAGGTAAGGTCCAACG
>JAJYTK010000164.1 GCA_021793095.1 Pseudomonadota bacterium | reverse complement strand
TTAGACATTAAATCATATTGGCCCATAAAAATCAGCGGCCTCCCTAGCAAAGCTAGGGAGGCTCGCTGCTAAATAATAAAAGCCTCGTCTAATGAATTAGGCAGTTTCTTTGGCCAGTCGCTGCCAGGTATCAATGACCGTGTCAGGGTTGAGTGACAATGACTGAATCCCTTGATCACGTAACCATTCAGCTAAATCAGGATGGTCACTGGGGCCTTGACCGCAAATACCCACATATTTTCCTGCTTCATTGCATGCGGATATGGCCTGACCTAAGAGCACCTTGACCGCTTCGTCGCGCTCGTCAAAGTCCTCGGCTAGGAGCTCTAGGCCGGAATCCCGATCCAGTCCTAAAGTCAGTTGCGTCAGGTCATTGGAGCCAATAGAAAACCCATCAAAATACTGTAGGTACTCTTTGGCTAAAATGGCATTTGAAGGAACCTCGCACATCATGACAATGCGCAGGCCATTCTTACCGCGCTCTAGGCCATTGTCCGCTAGTAATTCGATAACACGCTCAGCCTGTGACAGAGTACGCACAAAGGGAACCATGATTTCAACATTGGTGAGCCCCATTTCATCGCGTACTTTACGGATCGCCTCGCATTCCATACGGAAACACTCGGCAAACTCATCTGCTAAATAACGAGCTGCGCCTCGGAAGCCTAGCATGGGGTTTTCTTCATCAGGCTCATAACGCGAGCCGCCAATTAACTTGCGGTATTCATTTGATTTAAAATCCGATAAACGCACAATCACCGGCTTAGGATAAAAGGCGGCCCCTAGGGTCGCGACCCCCTCAGCGAGTTTTTCAACAAAAAAGGCACGCGGGCTGGCGTAACCACGCGCAGCAGACTCAACCGCCTTTTTCAGATCGGCATCGACGTTGGGATAATCAAGCACGGCCTTAGGATGAACCGCGATGTTATTGTTAATAATGAACTCTAAGCGTGCCAGACCAACGCCTTTATTGGGTATTTGGCAAAAATCGAAGGCCAACTGAGGATTACCCACATTCATCATTACATTAAGCCCAATGTCCGGCATTTCGCCCCAGCTCACCTCCTCGATTTCGGTCTCGAGCAAGCCGTCATAAATACGCCCTTCGTCCCCTTCGGCACATGAGACGGTGACCTCTTGGCCATTTTCGAGTACATCGGTTGCGTTGCCGCATCCAACCACCGCAGGAATACCCAGCTCTCGGGCTATGATTGCCGCGTGACACGTACGGCCGCCGCGGTTGGTTACGATTGCACCGGCCATTTTCATGACGGGCTCCCAGTTGGGGTCAGTCATATCGGTGACCAAAATATCCCCAGCCTGTACCAAGTGCATTTCACTGGCATCCCCAACAATGCGGACATTACCGGAGCCAATTTTTTGTCCAATCGCACGCCCGGTCACGAGAATATCACCAGTCGCCTTGAGACGATAACGCTCTTGAACGTCGTTGGCCTTTTTCTGTGACATCACAGTCTCGGGGCGCGCCTGTAATATGTAGAGCTTGCCATCCACCCCATCGCGGCCCCACTCAATATCCATCGGGCGTTGATAGTGCTTTTCAATAATAGCGGCATAATTTGCCAGCTCGATGACCTCGCTATCGCTCAAAGAATAACGATTACGCTCGGACACTGGTACATCTACCGTCTGCACGGCCTCGTCGGCATCTGGATCAGGATTAAACTCCATTTTGATCAGTTTAGAGCCAATGCGACGGCTGATAATGGGGAAATGCCCCGCCTCTAAAGCAGGCTTAAACACATAAAACTCATCTGGATTTACTGAGCCTTGGACCACGGTCTCACCCAAGCCGTAGGAGGAGGTAATGAACACCACTTGGTCAAAACCGGATTCGGTATCGATGGTAAACATAACCCCTGCACTGCCCTTATCCGAACGGACCATGCGCTGAATACCTGCCGAGATAGCAACCTCACTGTGTTCAAATCCTTTGTGGACACGGTATGAAATCGCGCGGTCGTTGTACAAAGAGGCAAAAACCCAGTGAATTTTCTCTAAAACATCATCAATGCCCACGACGTTTAAATAACTCTCTTGCTGGCCAGCAAAAGAAGCGTCCGGCAGATCTTCTGCGGTCGCAGACGAGCGCACTGCAAAAGAACCCTGCCCATCGGCATCCAGGGCCGCAAAGGCCGTACGGATTTCTTCCTCGAGCTTGGCAGGGAAAGGCGTGTCAATAATCCATTGACGAATTTCTGTCCCCGCTGCGGTGAGTGCACGCACATCGTCATAATCCAGGGTGCGCAAACGTTCGGAAATACGCTCGCCTAGATTATCTGTCGCCAAGAAATCCTGAAAAGCCTCGGCTGTAGTTGCAAACCCACCCGGAACACGCACGCCAGCATCAGACAATTGGCTGATCATTTCGCCAAGCGAGGCGTTTTTACCGCCTACTATCTCGACGTCTGTCATGCGCAACTCTTCGAAGGGAATTACATAAGACATAAAGACACCTTTAGAAGTTAAGAAAGCAAGTTTGCTTAATGCAAAGTCAGCCATTTGCCCTACACTAAGCAAACAAGCCTTGCGGCAATTCTA
This sequence comes from Pseudomonadota bacterium, assembly GCA_021793095.1. Lineage (GTDB taxonomy): Bacteria > Pseudomonadota > Gammaproteobacteria > Burkholderiales > Burkholderiaceae_B > Paenalcaligenes. Next base: position 1,112 of record JAJYTK010000164.1, on the reverse strand, counting down.
AGGCGCTGTTAATCTTTTTAGATTGTACCGTTTTCTCCTCTAATGTAATACCACCACCTATGAGCGATCCACTTACTGAACGCACTGTCTTTGTTATCTCGGATAGCACGGGAATCACTGCGGAAACTTTTAGCCACTCTGTTTTATCACAATTTCAACAATTTCAATTCAATGCAGTGCGCATCCCCTTTGTGGATACCGTTGAAAAAGCCCAAGAGGTCGCCGAAAGGATCTCTGCCTGTGCCCAAGAAAGCGGTAGCAAACCCCTAGTTTTCAGCACCCTGGTGGACCCGCGTATTGCTCGGATCATTGGCGCCGCTGAGTGTAATTTCTTTGACCTCTTTGGTGCATTTGTGCGCCATATCGAGCGCGCACTTGGGGTGAAATCCAGTCGTTCTGTGGGCCGTTCACATAGCAATGTGACCTCTGAGCAATATAACGCACGTATTGACGCGATTAATTTCAGCTTGGCCCACGATGATGGCCAATTCGTGAGCGGCTTAGACCAGGCCGATGTCATATTAGTGGGGGTTTCACGCTGTGGTAAAACCCCTACAAGCCTGTATCTCGCCATGCAATACGCTGTCAAAGTGGCTAATTTCCCACTTATTCCCGAGGATTTCGAGCGCGGCACCCTGCCATCGACTTTGGCTCCGTATAGAAAAAAGCTATTTGGCCTGTCTATCCATCCTGAGCGTTTGGCTGAGGTACGCAATGAACGCCGTCCCAACAGCACGTATGCTTCGTTAGAGCAAAGCATATATGAAATTACAGAGGCAGAACGCCTGATGCGTATCGAAGGTATCCCTTGGTTGTCCACTACAAATCGTTCCATCGAAGAAATATCGACCAAAATACTCAACGAGGTGGGTTTGAATCGGCGCAGCTACTAGCATCTAAATTAGCGTTTTGCTGATTTTGACGTTGATGCTCGAACAAACACACGGCAGCCGCCACTGAGACATTGAGCGACTCAATTTGTTGCGCATGGGGAATAATTAACTGATGGGTGGCTGCCTCATTCCAACGCGGATTAATCCCCTGACTCTCATTGCCAAAGGCCCAAGCGATGGGACCTTGTAAATCAGCATCATATAAAGAACGCGACTGCT
>JAJYTK010000163.1 GCA_021793095.1 Pseudomonadota bacterium | reverse complement strand
AGAAACGATAGGGCCATCGGCGCGCTCCCCAAACCCACCGCTCAGGGCCTCAACGATAAACTCGCGGTCTAATACATAGGCGATGGCTTGGCGCACGCGAACATCATTTAATGGTTCGCGCTCGGTGTTAATCGCAATCCAATTTAAAGAACCCACCCCCTCATAGCCTTTGTCCAGCATTTGTATGGACGGATCGGCATCTGCCATTTGTAATACGGCCATATCGGCCATAAAGGGGACGATCTGCAAGTTGCCCTGCTGCAAGCCCAGAAATAAAGTCGTGGGGTCTTGATTAATCTGGATCACGACGCGATCTAAATAAGGACGATCCTCGAGAAAGAAATCATCAAAGCGCTCCATGATGACCTCTTTACCAGGGACAAAACTCTTGAATTTGAACGGCCCTGAGCCTACGACATCATCCACATTACGCGGGTGATTGCTCATGTCCTGCCCGTCGTCATAGATATGCTTGGGCATGATGGGGCTCAATGCGGGCGACAAGGCCACTAACAAGGCAGGATGGGGCTGTGATAGTTTGAAAATAGCGGTATGCGGATCGGGGGTGTCTATCTCGTCGACCACATCAAACATGCCCTTGAACGGGTGATGCTCTTTGGCCACCATGATAGAAAAGGCCACATCCTCAGAGGTGATGGGCTCGCCATCATGAAATACCGCATCATCGCGCAGTTTAACCGTAAAGGTTTTGCCGTCTTCGGACCACGCCCACTCGGTGGCGAGGTAGGGCTGGGGATTCCACTCATCGTCATAGCGCAGCAAACTAGCAAATAATTGTGCCGCAGGGATTGCGGTGGCCATCCCTGATTGCAATGCGCTGTTCAGGTGCCGCGGCGATTGGAACATGCCAAGGCGTAAGGTCCCACCATGGGTCTGTGCCTGCACCCAAGCGGTGCCTGCGATAAAACTAAATAATGTCAAGACAACAGCGAGTAAACGCTTGAGTTGGTGCTGCATGAGGCTACCCCTTTCTGTGCTGTTCGCACATATCAATCAAAAAACAATCACTATCATTAAAACCCCATACTAAATGAAACTTAAGAAGAGAAATACGGGCAATAACCCTGTGATCTTGATTTTTAATCTAGATTGTCTCGAAAACCCAGAGGCCAAAAAGCACACTGCCCGCGCCTATACAGCGGCGCGGGCAGTGCTCGGCACATATTGAGATATGCCGTAGGCGGTGATATGACTGATGTTACTCAGGCCGCATGGTTATTTTCAGTGGGGACATCCAGCAAACTTAGGTGATCGTCTTGTGACCCAAAACGCGCATCACAACACAAGAGCTTGCGATAATAGTGGCCGACCGGATATTCGTAGGCCATCCCCATCCCGCCGTGGACTTGGATCCCTTGCCCACCCACAAAACGGGCGCTTTGCCCAATAATGTATTTGGCCAGACTCATGTCGCGTTGGGCTTCCAAATCACCCGCGGCGGCCTTATCTGCCTGGATGGCGGTCAAAATGGCCATTGAGCGCGCCCGCTCGGTCGCGATTTGCATATCGACAAAGCGATGCTGCAAGACCTGCTGAGCGGCGAGGGGTTTGCCAAACTGTTTACGTTCATGCAAATACTGACGGGAAATATCCAATACACGATCCATCGCCCCCAGGGCCTCACCGCAGGTGGCTGATAGCCCTCTGTAGACCGCTTGCAGCAATAATTTCTGCGCCTGCTCACCGGTAGCCAGGCAGGCCGTCGCAGTCACATCGGCAAAGGTCACATCGGCGACATGGCTGCCATCGGCCAATGTTGTCCCTGTACGGCTCAGGCCATCGCTATCTGCAGCGACCAAATATAGCCCCAGCCCCTCATCGCCTTGGGCCGAGACGATCAGCCACTGGGCACCCGCCCCGTCATCGACCAATACTTTCTTGCCATTGAGCACCCAAGGGCCTTGGGCACCCTCACTGCGTACCGTAGTCGCGCATTGAGTGGGCGCAAAGCCACGGGCTTTTTCAGCCCAAGCCAACGCCACCGTCTGCTGCCCGGCGATGGTCTCAGCGAGGACGCTATTGACCTGCTCATCATCGGCACCCTGTGCTAACAAAGGCGCAGCCACAATCGCAGTAGAGAGCAAAGGCTCGATATTGAGCGCCGCCCCAGCCCCCTCCATGAGTAAAAAGGCCTCTTGAGGGCCCAAGCCTAGGCCGCCGCGCTCTTCAGAGACCATAAAGCCCAACCAGCCCAATTCGGCCATATTTTGCCAAATCTTTGGATCGGGATAGTCAGTACGTTGGATTCGCTCGAGAAAAAATTCAAAGGTGTAGTCCGCGGAAAAATAATCGAACACACTGGAGCGAATCATCTCTTGTTCGTCAGAATAGGAAAGATTCATTGGGGATCCTTTGCACTAGTTGAGTCGACTTTTGGCGATAATATTTCTCTGGATTTCCGAGCTTCCGCCGTAAATGGTGGCGACACGGTTAAAGAGATGATCGCCCATCAAGCCGTGGACAATGGTTTCACCAATGGCGGCTTGCTCGTGGCGCCCGGCATAAATCACACCGTAATGCCCTGCCAAATCCACCAGTAGCTCGGTCAGTGCTTGGCAAATCTCTGAGCCCTCGATTTTCAGCATGGCCGAATCAGCGATATCAAAGCCCAACTCGGGACGATAATTAGACAGCACTCGTAATTCGGTGAGCTCTAGCGCACGCAAGCGCGCCTCAATCTGGCTCAAGCGATGTCGGTACAAGGGGTTGTCAATGGGGCGCTCGCCGCTGGCATCGGTATGCGTGGCCAGTCTGTAGGCCCGCTGCAGCTGCATGCGCGAACGGCCCACGCGGGCAATCATCGCACGCTCGTGACCCAGTAAAAACTTGGCATAGGTCCAGCCTTTGCCCTCTTCGCCGACCAGATTCTCTTTGGGGATCTGGACATCATTGAAAAAGACCTCACAAATGCTGTAACCCTCATCAATGGTCTGCACGGGTCGGACCTCTACCCCCGGACTATCCATATCTAAAAGCAAAAAGGAAATCCCGGTCTGCGGCCGATCCGTCTCTTGGGTACGGGCCAAGCAAAACATCTTGTCGGCAAATCGGCCGTGCGTGGTCCAAGCCTTTTGACCATTCAGCAAATAATGATCACCCTTGTCCTCGGCACGGGTGCGCAACGAAGCTAAATCAGAGCCGGCATTGGGCTCTGAAAATCCCTGACACCACCAAGTGTCCGAGCTCAGAATATCGGGCAGGTACTTTTCCTTTTGCTCTTGAGAGCCAAAGGTATACAGCACAGGACCCACCATGGAAATACCAAAAGGAATGGTCTCAGGCGCACACTGCAGTGCCAGCTCGTGCAAGAAAATACGCTGTTTGGCCAGGCTCCAGCCCGTCCCGCCGTACTCAACAGGCCAAGCCGGCGCAATCCAGCCTTTTTGATAGAGGTGTTTCTGCCAATCGACGTATTCATGCTTTTCCAGTTTCTCACCATAGAGAATTTTACGCCGTACGCTCTCTGGCAGATGCGTTTGGGCAAAATCGCGCACCTCTTCGCGAAATGCCTGCTCCTCTGGGGTGATATCAAGATTCATCGTCATAATTCATGCTTTTTTAAATAGGTGTAACAAAGCGGGTACGCACACCCGCAAGTGCGCGCAATAGCGATTCAATCGAGCACCACATACGGGCTATACATCACATGCGCATACAGTACAAGA
>JAJYTK010000162.1 GCA_021793095.1 Pseudomonadota bacterium | reverse complement strand
GACTTTAATGAGTTGTCTAAAGGTTTGCCGCTCTTGGTCAGAACCAAAGCCATAGAGCACGTGCGCATCATCGCGAATACTCAGGTGGGTGAACAGCACCACTTCTTGGTTAAGCTCGGGCAAATGATAAAAGGTGCTCATGGGCACATCGAGCTCATAGCCTACGCCTTGTACATCAAGGCAGATGGTAGGAGGGGTTTTTTCTATTAAAACACCGCGTAAACGTCCGATCATGGATGACATCCTTTGTGATGGGGACCAGCTCGAGTCACCAGTGAATAAAGTTAACAGAATCTATAGGCGACAACTCCGCCAAAGGCAGTCGCTGAGATTAATCGCGAAAACGACCTTTGCGCAGTCCGCCGGGCGTATTGCTTAGGTGCTTTTGCGTGCGCAATCCGCGCTGCATGGGGTAGTGATGTGCGTGGCAAATCGCGCAGGCTAGGGCATCAGCGGCATCGGGGGCGGGCTCGCCATCGAGCTGTAACAAATAGCGCACCATGGTTTGTATCTGCTCTTTGGCCGCATGACCTTGCCCAACCACCGTTTTTTTGATTTGTAGCGCGGTGTACTCATGCACCGGCAGCGCCTGAAAAGCCAATGAGCACAGCGCCGCCCCACGCGCCTGACCTAAGAGCAAAGTGGTGTGCGGATTGACGTTGACAAAGACCTTTTCAATTGCCGATTGAGTGGGTTGATGCGTGCTGATGAGCTCTTGGAGGGCCGAGAAAATAGTGTTTAAACGTTGGGCCAGCTCGAGCTCGGTAGGGACCACAATCGTCCCGCTGGCGACATAGTGCAGATGACTGCCTTGTACGTCGATGACGCCGTACCCGGTACGGCGTAATCCTGGGTCGATGCCAATAATGCGCATCAGTGGCGGAAGTGACGGGTCTTGGTAAAGACCATCACAATGTCACGCTCGTTGGCGGCGGCGATGACCTCGTCATCACGGATGCTGCCACCGGGCTGGATGACTGCCGTCGCCCCGGCCTCGGCAACGACGTCTAGGCCATCTCTAAATGGGAAAAAAGCATCTGAAGCGACCGCAGAGCGCTGGAGTCCAAGCCCGGCGTTGTCTGCTTTGAGTGCTGCGATGCGCGCTGAATCAACGCGACTCATTTGGCCGGCACCAATACCGACCGTCATATTATCGCGACAAAATACGATGGCATTGGATTTAACAAATTTGGCAACCGTCCAGGCAAAAAGCAAATCATTCATTTGCTCTGGAGTGGGTTGGCGCTGGGTCACCACCTCGAATAGGGCCTGATTATCTGCGTGCGTATCCGGGGTTTGTGCCAGCCAGCCACCACCGACGCGCTTGAGTTCAAAGTCGTTATGGCCATCGCCCAGAGGCAGACGTAACACCCGCATGTTTTTCTTTTGGGCCAACATTTGCAAAGCCTCAGGGCTGTACTCTGGAGCCAGTAGCACCTCAACGAATTGTTGGTTGAGTGCCTCGACTGTGGAAGCGTCAACTGGGCTGTTAAAGGCGATGATGCCGCCAAAGGCGGAGGTGGAATCGGTCTGAAAAGCGCGCTGATAGGCCTCGGTGCTGTTGGCCCCCAAGGCAACGCCACAGGGGTTGGCGTGTTTGACAATGACACAAGCGGGCTGAGTCAGGCTGCGCACACACTCCCAAGCCGCATCGGCGTCGGCAATATTGTTGTAGGACAACTCTTTGCCTTGTAGTTGCTCGTAACGTCCCAACAAACCTGCGGCAGCGGGTTGTAGGTCGCGATAAAAGCTGGCCTCTTGGTGCGGGTTTTCGCCATAACGCAGGCTTTGGCTGCGCTGCATTTGGAGGGTGAGAGTGTGTGGCCACTGTTGGCGCTCGGGGACCTCAGCAGGCGCGGGAGCAGGCTCGGCCAGCGCACTGAGATAGTTGCTGATGGCACCATCGTACGCGGCGGTATGACCATAGGCCTTGGTGGCCAGGCGTAAACGCAATGCGTAAGAGGTTTGGTTGTGATGTTGTAATGCCTCGAGCACCTCGGGGTAATCTGCGGGGTCGACCACCACGGTCACACCGCCTTGGTCATTGCCGTGATTTTTGGCTGCAGCACGCACCATGGCAGGACCGCCAATATCGATGTTTTCGATGGCGTGCGCCAGCGTGCAATCGGTGGCAGCGACTGTCTGTTGAAAGGGGTACAGATTGACCACCACCAGATCAATGGGCTGAATATCGTGGTCCTTGAGGGTCTGTTGGTGGGTGGCATCATCGCGTTTAGCCAAAATACCCCCATGGATGGAGGGGTGAAGCGTTTTGACCCGGCCATCGAGAATCTCAGGAAATTGGGTCACATCCGATACCTCGGTGGCAGGGATGCCTGCCTCGGTCAGTAGGCGGGCAGTGCCTCCGGTCGAGAGGATGCGTACCCCGAGCTGGTGCAGCCCCTGGGCAAATTCAACTAAACCTGTTTTGTCTGAAACAGACAGCAGTGCGGTAAGAGTGCTCATGTACGTGCCTATTGATTCCTATAGCTTGATGTCGTGTGCGATGATTTTCTTGCGCAGGGTGCTGCGCGTGATGCCCAGCATACGCGCCGCCCGCGTCTGATTACCCTGGGTTTTTTCCAAGGCAATTTGGATCACGGGCTTTTCTACACAGTTAACGACCATGGATAGCATGTCGTGGGGTTCTGCATCGCCCAAATCAGATAGATAACGTTCGATGCTATCGCGCACGGATTCTTGTAGAGAGTTAATTGTAGACATTTTATTTTGAGAGTGAAAAAGTTAACCTACGGCCTCAGGAGGCAATTCTTTGGTCTGGGTCTTGTTGATCAAACCAGTCTTCGATGGCGCGCAGTTGCTCGTGGCTAGATTCAATTTTATGAAAACTGCGCAGCCAGTTTTTGGCACCAGGAGTGCGTCCAAAGTACCAAGCAATATGCTTGCGCGCCGTTCGGACCCCAGTAAATTCGCCATAAAAGGCATGATGATCCACAAGGTGCTCTAAGAGCAGTTGCCGCAATGCCCCAAAGGTAGGAGGAGCAAGTTGCTCACCATGGGTCAGATAATGATGGATATGATGAAAAATCCACGGGCGCCCCTGTGCGGCTCGACCAATCATGACGGCATCGGCCCCCGTATACTGTAATACGTATTGGGCTTTTTCTGGACTATCGATATCCCCATTTGCAATGACTGGGATGGTGACGCTTTGTTTGACTGCTGCGATGGTGTCGTATTCTGCCTGACCCTTGTAAAAGTCATTACGCGTGCGGCCGTGTATGGTGATCGCGGCGATGCCAACATCCTCGGCCATGCGGGCGACCTGAGGGGCTGTGATGGTCTGCTGATCCCAGCCGGTACGCGTTTTGAGGGTGACAGGCACCCCGTGGGGCTGGCAAGTGGCCACCACACTTTCTAGTACCTTGGCCACCTGGTCTAGATCATTGAGCAGACCAGAGCCCGACAAAACATTGCAGACTTTGCGTGCTGGACAGCCCATGTTGATATCGATGATCTGAGCGCCTTTATCTATATTAAATTTAGCGGCTTCGGCCATCATATTGGGATCTGCCCCAGTGAGCTGGATGGCGATAGGATCAGGCTCGCCCTCGTGATCTAAACGGCGTGCGGTTTTAACGGTATCCCACAGCTGTGGGTTGCTGGCGGCCATTTCAGAGACCGCATATTCAGCGCCAAGCGCCTTGCATAGACGTCGGTAGGGGCGGTCAGTCACCCCTGCCATAGATCG
>JAJYTK010000161.1 GCA_021793095.1 Pseudomonadota bacterium | reverse complement strand
GGCGTGCCTTATTACATGTGGGCCACCTCTCCTTTGCGCCGCTATATTGATTTAGCCAATCAACGACAAATCATTGCGGCGGCTCAGCATGGGGTATCTGCTCGGTTAGTCGCTCCCTATCAACCCAAGGATCCAGACCTGTTTGCCGTCATCAGCACCTTTGAAGAGCAATATAGTGCTTGGAATGCCTTTCAGCATAAAATTGAAAGATACTGGGCCCTGCGTTGGTTACAGCAACAACAAAAGACCCACTTGCATGCCCAAGTCATTCGTAATGATCTGGTGCGTTTTACCGAAGTCCCTCTGGTCACCTCTGTGCCGGGGCTCCCAGAGCTCGAACGCGGCCAAGGAGTTTGGATCGAGGTGCTCGATATCAATGAGGTAGATCTTAGCTTGGGCTGTCGTTTAATCGAGGTTTGCACCCCTGATGATGCATGCGCAGAGTAAAACAAAACCCCTTAGATAAAGATTATTTATGGCCTGCAGCAGTGGTCTCTGTGCTGCTGCATGTACTGCTGATTTGGGCCTGGCTACCGAGTGGAGAAAAAATGCGCGCCCAGACCCCTGATTTACCCACCGCAGTGATTAATTACCGCACTTTAGAAACCCCCGATATTGCAGAGCGTTTGGCCCAATGGGATGCCCAGGGTGGCGGAGAGGACGCTGAGGGAGTCGCCAGCAGCCCCCTGCATGGCAGTGGGCCCTTGAGCATCGACAATCTATTTTTACAGGCCTTACAACGGAAACAACAAGAGCTGGAAACCGAACAACGCGAATTACTGCATCGACTCCAAGAACAGGCAGAAAATATTGCCTCCACCACACCCGAGGCCGATACCGCACCGAAACTCATGCCCACGGGGCAAGGCGATGATGACCTCACTATTGTGCAACAGCGCCTGGCTGAGATCGCACTACGCATTGAGCGCGCCCAGGCACGCCCGCGCTATACCTTTGTGGGGCCCAGCACGCAGGCCTCGCCTTTTGCGGCTTATATTCAGGCGTGGCAGGCCAAAATAGAACAAATCGGTACGGAGCATTATCCAGAACAGGCCCGTGGCAAAGCTTCCGCTAGTTTACAAATCACGGTATATATTAACCACAGCGGCGAGATACAACGCGTTGATATTGACCAACCCGCTGATGATCCAATTTTTAATTTGGCCGCCCGACGGATTATTCATCTGGCAGCGCCCTTTGCGCCATTTAGCCCTGAGATGGCCAAAGACACGGATGTCTTGGCCATCACGCGTACCTGGCATTTTGAACAAGGACAACTGCATACCAGCACAACAGCACCATGAATACACCAACCCCTGCCCATTGCGCGGTGATCGGTCATCCCATCGCACATAGTCTTTCCCCTCAAATTCACCATGCCTTTGCACACAGCTTGGGCCTAAATGTGCATTATGAGCGCATTTTGAGTGAGATCCCTGATTTTGAGCGCACTGTCCAAGATTTTTTTGCGCGCGGCGGCCATGGACTCAATGTCACCGTCCCATTTAAAGAACGGGCCTTTGCTTTGGCTGCCCACAGCAGTCCACGTGCGCGCTTGGCCGGGGCAGTCAATACCCTATGGATGGCCGAGGGCCAACTGCATGGATGTAATACCGATGGCGAAGGGTTGGTCTATGATTTAAAAAGGCTCCATGCCGATCCCAAGGGTCAGCGCATCTTGATTATTGGGGCGGGCGGCGCCACCCGTGGGGTCTTGATTCCCTTGTTAGAAGCAGGGGCTCAGACCTTGAAGATCATCAATAGGACCCCGGCCCGCGCCACACAAATCGCCGAGGAATTGAGCACTCAGCAGCCTCAGTTTGCCCCGCGACTCGCAGTTGGCAGCCTACAGGATACCCAAGGACAGTGGGACATCGTGATTAACGCCACCTCTGCCAGCTTGGGCACGGCAGGCCTGCAGCATGGCGCCATTGATTATGCGCCCAACGCCCTGGCTTACGATATGGTTTATGGTGCCCAACCCACGCCATTTATGCAGCATGCTCAGGCCCAAGGGGCGCAGCGGGTCGCCGATGGATTGGGCATGTTGGTCGAGCAGGCGGCCAGTAGCTTTGCCATTTGGTTTGGGCAGCGCCCGGGAACCACTACGGTACGTCAACAGCTCAGAGCACAGCTCTAGGTTACCCTTTTGTATACATCATGAGACTGCGCAAACTACACTGGCCCAACTGGAATCGCCGCCAATGGATACGCAATCTATTGGTCGGGCTGGTGATCTTTTTTTTGCTTTATCAACTGAGCTTTATGGCCCGTATTTTGTGGTATCAGCAGTTTAATCCTAGGGCGAGCTCTTTTATGCGCGCCACCATCAAGGAATTACGCGCCGAAGACCCAACGGCTAGCATCGTGCATGAGTGGGTAGACTACGAGCAGATCAACCCCAACCTCATCCGGGCGGTCATCGCCTCTGAAGATTCAAATTTTTTATACCATGATGGGGTGGAATGGGATGCCATTCGCGATGCTTGGGCGTATAATCGTGCCCAAGCGAGCAAGGGCTCAACACGGCGACGCGGCGGCTCTACCATCACACAGCAATTAGCTAAAAACTTATTTCTTTCACCCAAGCGTAGCTACGCACGCAAAGCCCAAGAGTTGCTCTTGGCTTATATGCTCGAGCTCATGCTCAGTAAAAAGCGCATCATGGAGCTCTACCTCAATATTGCCCAATGGGGCAATCGCCACTTTGGGGCACAGGCGGCAGCACAACGCTATTTTAATACGGGGGCCGGTCAGCTCTCTGCCCAGCAGGCCGCCCAACTCGCGGTGATGTTGCCCAACCCTCGCTATTATGATTCTCACGGGGCGACGCCCTATTTACGTCAACGCACCCAAACCATCGCACAGCGCATGCGTTTGGTAGAGACACCTTAACCACTATGAGCATTGCCCTTCGCTATCTCGCTGCTGAAATTTATCGTGCCAGTGCGATTGTCCTCTTGGCCTTGATGGGGTTATTTACTTTTTTCAATCTCATTGACGAGTTGGACCGCCTGAGCGCCACCTTTAGCGTCGCTAATCTGCTCTATCTCGAGGCATTGAGCATGCCCACGCAGCTCTATGAGCTGTTACCTATTGGCCTGCTCATTGGCAGTATTTTGGCGCTGGCGGGGTTAGCACAGCGCAACGAGCTCGTGATTTTACGCGTCTCGGGCATCAGTGGGATGAAACTACTCATGATGCTGTGGGCGATCACCATTCCACTCATGGTGTTAGCCATGCTTTTGTCTGAGTACATTGCCCCACGCACGGAAATACGTGCCAATGAGGCGAGCTTAGAGATCATCGGGCGCGCAGGGGGCGGTCGACTGTCCAGCGGTTATTGGTTTAGGGAAAAAGGCCAAGACGGCACCATCCGTATCATCAATATCAAGCGCTTACAAAGTCAGGGACAAGTACAAAACATCACCGTTTATTTGCTGGATGAACATCTCAACCTGAAATCCATGACCGAAGCAAAAAGCGGTGTACTCAAAGACGAAGAACTACGCCTAGATGAGAGCGTGGTGACCAACATCCATCCCGATGCCATACACTTTTTAGAGCACACAACCGCCCCACAAGAGCCACTAATAAAAATAGAAACAGACCCCTCCACTGTCTTGCCCACCGCACTGACCTCAGAGCGTCTCTTGGCGCGTATTTTGACCCCGGAACGCATGGCGGCAGCAGATTTACTGGATTACATCAGCTACCTTGAGGAT
>JAJYTK010000160.1 GCA_021793095.1 Pseudomonadota bacterium | reverse complement strand
TGGGTGAGCAAAATGTATGCAGCAGTGTTTATTTTGCCGTTGTGGTCACAACGCAACGGCCATTCAGTACTGCATCCTCGTTGAAGCGCTGTTCAACCACGATTGAATTGGGGGTGAATGACGGTTGAGTGACGGTTGAGTGACGATTCAGCTGCGGTTGACTCACATTGACGAGAGCAGCCCAAGCTAACGCCGCTGGCAGCGCCGACAATAAAAGGTCGCCCGCTGATTTTGCACCATGCGCTGTATGGGCCGTTTACAACGCGGGCAGGGGGCGCCCTCTTTGCCATACACCTGCGCATGCAGATCAAAATAGGCGCCTGGGGCCCCCGTCGCATCGAGGTAGTCTTGCAAGGTGGTGCCGCCTGCATCTAAGGCTTTTTGCATGGTATCCACAATGGCCTCATGCAGTTTGCGTAGCCGGTACAACGACAACGCTCCCGCTGGGGTTTCGGGATGGATGCCGGCTTTAAACAGAGCTTCTGAGGCGTAGATATTGCCAACGCCGACTACAGTTTTGCCCTCTAATAATGCATTTTTGATTGCTAGACGACGGTTTTTAAAGCCCTGATGTAGGGTGCGCGGGGTAAACTCAGTACCGAGCGGTTCTACCCCGAGGTGATGAAGCAGCGGATGCTCTAATATGGGGCCTGCCGCACGGTCATGCCACAAAATGGCCCCAAAACGGCGCGGGTCATGCAACAATAAACGTGCATTGGGCAGCCGCCATTCGGCATGATCATGTTTGAGGCGCTCGGCGTCAGCAGGGGCATGGCGCAGCGATCCTGACATGCCCAAATGGATAATTTGATACCCTGCTTCAAACTCAATCAGCAGGTACTTGCCTCGACGCAAACAAGAATGTACTGTTTGATGTTGTATTCTAGTGGCCATTTGCGGGCACACTGGCCACCGCAAGCGCGGCTGATGCACAATGAAATCATCAAGGCGTTGACCTACAATAAGAGGCTCGATGCCACGGCGCGTTGTTTCTACTTCAGGGAGTTCAGGCATAACACAAGTAGTTCAGTGGTATAAATGTAACTGCAGTCAGCCCATTGGACATGCACGGATGCATGGGGGCATGATTGGGTGTACCAATTAATTTTTGCGTCGCTGCGCAGGTTAGTGAATGAGTCTTTTTCTCTCTTTATTTCTCTCGCTCATTGTAGCTTTTTTTCTGCATACGGCTGCCTTTGCCCAAGGGGGCGCAGCACAGACAGAGCGCCTCGCGCCTACAGAGTATTTTTATATTGATGAGCAGGGCAGCCACCGTGTGTTAGATGCCTCCAGTTTGGTGTATCGCACACTGGTTGGCGAGATGGCCGTCGCCGAGCAAGACTTTGAGCTGGCCGCAGTGACCTTTATAGAGCTGGCCCAAGATACCGATGACGCGCGTTTCGCTGAGCGCGCGTTTCGTTTGGCGATGGCCGAGCAGGACATCAACTTAGGGGTGCAGGCGGCGCAGCTATGGGCGCAATTAGATCCCGATAACCCTGATGCGCGGGCCAGTGCTTTAGCACTCGAGGCGTCAACAGGTGAGACCGAGGGCATGGCGCACACGCTGCGCCAGCGTATTGAGGTCGCTTCCGACAAAGAACAAGCCGTCGCCCAGGCCATGGGCATCGTGAGCCGCATGGTCGATCCGTTTTTAGCTCTTGAAGTCTTTGAGGCGGCCTTGCCCGCTGATGTACGCGATCTGATGGTCACGCATATGGCCTTAGCCGATCTGGCATGGGCTGCCCAAGAGCCCGAGCGTGCCGCCGATGAGGCGGCGGCTGCATTGCAGCGCGACCCTGATTCCGAGGCGGCGGCGATGCGCGTCCTCGAGTATGGCTTGGCGGTGGACCCTGATCAGGCTTTTGTGGCCGCTGGCAATTACGCGCGCAACCATCCTCAATCTCGGCAGTTACACCTGATGTTGGTCAATCGATTGGTTGATTATGACCGACACCGAGATGCCTTGAGTTTGCTTGATGACATGAGCGAGCACAACCCTGAGGATTTTGACCTCATGTTTATTGAGGCCGAGGTCTATCGCCAAGGGGGAGACTATGAGCAGGCCAAGGCCCTGCTGCATGAATATATAGAGGTGCAAACACAGCGTCGTCTTACCGTGGATGATGCCGTCAGCACGGCATTGAGTCGCATTTCTGATGCGCGTTTGGCGTTGGTACAAATTGCCGAGCAACAAGGAGACTTTCCCGAGGCCATTCGGCAGCTCGATTTGATCGAGGAGCCCGATTTTGCCTTTCAAGCACGTGTGCATCGGGCGGTTTTGGAAGGGCGCATGGGCCAGATGGAAAAAGCTCAGAAAACGCTGGATACCGCGGGCGCCCGTAGCACCCAAGATGAGGTCATCATTGAGTTAACCCGCGCGTCTATCTATCACGAGGCTGGGCAATTAGAAAAAGCCATAGAAGTGCTTGAGCGAGCCGATCGGCAAATGCCTGATACCCCGGAAATTAAATATGATTTGGGGATGCTGCATGTACAAAATAAAAATGATGGCAAGTTTGAAGTACTCATGCGTGAAATTATTGAATTAGATCCTGAGCATGCCAATGCCTATAATGCCTTGGGCTATATTTATGCGGATCAAAACCGTAATTTGGCAGAGGCCCAAAACCTGCTCGAGCACGCCATGGAGTTAGAGCCCGATAACCCTTATGTGCTCGACAGTGTTGGTTGGTATTTGTATCGCGTGGGTGATCTGGAGGCGGCATTTGAGTATTTGGCACGCTCTTATGAGCAGTTGCCTGCCGCTGATGTGGCTGCCCACTTGGGCGAGGTGCTTTGGGTCAAAGGGCGCAAAGATGAGGCCATGCAGGTGTGGCAAGAGGGCTACGCCAATGAGCCCGACAATGAAACTTTACAAGAAACATTAGAGCGCTTTGGTGTGCGCCTATAATTTTTCTACGGAGCCATTTTCCCCATGATCCCTTATCTGCGTTTGTTGTTTGGTGGGTTGTTGCTGGCCGTGTTGGCCGCTTGTGCCGGTATACCGAGTGATCGTTCGGGTACAGCACAGGATCAAAAGGCAGCAGCGTTGGCAGAGATCCCGCCAATAAGCGCCGAGCAACCTTTTCATCGGCAAGGGCGTTTTGCTGTCCATGCAGAGCGTATGAATGATAAGCCCGAGGCCATCCAAGGGGGATTTAGCTGGTATGACAATGGCGATCAATTAGTGTTGGAATTGCGTAATCCATTGGGGCATGTCATGGCCCAGTTGCAGGTAGACGAGCGTGGGGCTTGGCTTCAAGAGCCGCGCGCGGGGATGCGCTTTGGTGAGAGTGCAGATGCACTGGCCCAAGAGATTTTCGATCAGCCCATTCCGGTAGAGGGGCTGCGCTATTGGTTGCGGGGGGCACCAAGCCCCCAAGCCAGTGATATTGGCCCCGATGATCAGGGACGGCTCGAGCAGGCCCGCGACCAAGGATGGCGTATCACGCTCAACGAATATGATGCACAGGGCCCCAAGCGGTTGTTATTGGTCTTTCACCAAGGGGGGCAGCGGATCACCGTGCGCATCGTGATCGATGCGGATCCCCAGGTACAATAAACAACCAAATAACAGCGTAATGATAGATGTGATGATTCCCGAGTCAATGCGCCGTCAACACGAGCAGGCGGACGCTGGTTTTTGCTTGCTGCCCGCGCCGGCCAAGGTCAACCTTTTTCTGCATGTCGTCGGCCAGCGTGCGGATGGCTATCACATGTTGCAGACCGTCTTTCAGTTTATT
>JAJYTK010000159.1 GCA_021793095.1 Pseudomonadota bacterium | reverse complement strand
ATCGTGAGTTGGCTGCTTTTGCCCAGTTTGCTTCTGACCTTGATGAGGCCACACGTCGTCAGCTCGACCGTGGTCGTTTGGTGGTTGAGGTACTCAAACAGCCTCAGTACCAGCCGCTGCCTGTCTGGGAGATGGCAACCATCTTGTTCGCAGTAGAAAACGGATACTTGGATGATGTGGAAATCGACCAAGTATTGGCCTTTGAAAAGGCACTTAAGGACTACATGCGCAGCAAGTACAGTGATCTTGTACAGAGTTTGGATGAAAAGCCCGAGCTCAGCAAAGAAAACCAAGAGGCACTGAACGCCGCTATCCAAGACTTCAAAAAGAACGGGGCATACTAGGTAGAAGCAAATACGTACGTGCGTCAGGCGCTACCCGTTCATCACGCCTGTCGCACGGTCTGCACCTAGACGGTGTAGATCTCACTAAGCCTTACAGGGATATGTGATGGCTGGAACGAGAGAAATACGCTCTAAAATCCGCAGTGTTGAAAATACGCGCAAAATCACCAAAGCAATGGAGATGGTCGCCGCGTCCAAAATGCGTAAAGCTCAAGATCGCATGGAGGCAGGTCGTCCCTATTGCAACAAGGTGCGCCAAATGGCACAGCATTTGATGCAGGCAAACCCGGAGTACGAGCACCCCTATATGCAACAAACCGATGAGGTAAAGTCGCTAGGGATTGTGCTGGTGACCACCGACCGTGGTTTGTGTGGGGGTTTGAATACCAATATCCTGCGTCTGGTGCTCGAGCGCATTGGTGAATGCCAAACCCAGGGCATCGAGGTGCAAACTACTGCACTTGGTAGCCGTGGGGCGTCCACAATGGCACGTATCGGCGCGAATCTAGTTTCTCAAGAGGTCGACCTGGGCGATGAGCCCAACCTCGAGCGACTGATTGGTGCTGTCAAAGTGCAAATTGACGCTTTCATCGAGGGCAAGCTAGACGCCGTCTACTTGGCCAGCACGCGCTTTATCAACACCATGCGTCAAGAGCCCACTTTTACACGTTTACTGCCTTTGCCCAGCAATCTGGAGGATCATTTCCAGGTAGGGGGCGAGCAGGACCAAGAAACATCCCCCGCACAGGAGAGCAGCTACGGTTGGGACTACATTTATGAGCCCGACGCAAAAGCTGTGATTGATGATCTTTTATTGCGTTATGTCGAGGCGTTGGTCTATCAGGCCGTCGCCGAAAATATGGCCAGCGAGCAATCTGCACGAATGGTTGCGATGAAGGCCGCATCGGATAACGCTTCTGATATGATTGACGAGCTTCAATTGAGCTACAACAAATCTCGTCAAGCGGCGATTACTACAGAACTTTCCGAAATCGTGGGGGGAGCCGCAGCAGTCTAAGGACTGTTGGGCTTGCCGTTTACGTTATTTAGCAAGGACTAATCATGAGCAACGGTACCATTGTTCAGTGCATCGGCGCCGTGGTGGATATTCAGTTCCCCCGCGACAGCATACCTAAGGTTTACGATGCACTTAAACTCGTAGATGAGAATTCTGAATTTGTTGAAAATGACCTCACCTTTGAGGTCCAGCAGCTACTCGGTGATGGCGTGGTTCGCACCATTGCCATGGGCTCCAGTGATGGGGTTCGCCGTGGGATGGCTGTGGCAAACACCGGCAGCCCCATTTCTGTTCCCGTAGGGACAGGCACCTTGGGCCGCATTATGGATGTATTGGGGCGCCCCATTGATGAGGTGGGCCCCATTGAAACTGATGAGCGCCGCTCTATTCACCAAGAGCCCCCCGCTTTTGACGAGCTCTCTCCCGCAGTTGAGCTGCTCGAGACCGGGATCAAGGTGATTGACCTCATTTGTCCTTTCGCCAAAGGCGGTAAGGTCGGTCTGTTTGGGGGTGCTGGGGTCGGTAAGACCGTCAACATGCTTGAGCTGATTAACAACATTGCCAAGCAGCACAGCGGTCTGTCCGTCTTTGCCGGGGTGGGTGAGCGTACCCGCGAAGGTAACGACTTCTACCACGAAATGGCCGAGGCTGGGGTGATTGACCTCGAAGACTTGGGCAAGTCCCAAGTATCCATGGTCTTTGGTCAGATGAACGAGCCTCCAGGTAACCGTCTGCGTGTTGCCCTGAGCGGTTTGACCATGGCCGAGAAATTCCGTGATGAGGGCCGTGACGTCCTGCTCTTTATTGACAACATTTACCGCTACACCTTGGCCGGTACCGAGGTATCCGCGCTGCTGGGCCGTATGCCTTCAGCGGTGGGTTATCAGCCGACCTTGGCCGAGGAAATGGGTAAGCTCCAAGAGCGTATTACTTCGACCACCACAGGGTCCATTACCTCCATTCAGGCGGTTTATGTCCCTGCGGATGACTTGACTGACCCGTCCCCTGCAACCACTTTCTTGCACTTGGACTCCACAGTCGTTCTGGCCCGTGAAATTGCTGCTCTGGGTATTTACCCCGCAGTTGACCCGCTGGATTCTACCAGCCGTCAATTAGACCCCCAGATTGTGGGTGAAGAGCACTACAACATTGCCCGTCGCGTCCAAGAGACTTTGCAGCGCTATAACGAGTTGCGCGATATTATCGCCATTCTCGGTATGGACGAGCTCTCTGACGAAGACAAGCAAACCGTGGCACGTGCGCGCAAGATTCAGCGCTTCTTGTCACAGCCTTTCCACGTGGCTGAGGTCTTTACGGGTGCCCCTGGTAAGTTTGTCTCTTTGGCCGAAACCCTGCGTGGGTTTAAGATGATTGTCGACGGCGAATGCGATGCTCTGCCCGAGCAAGCCTTCTACATGGTCGGCGATATCGACGAGGCTTTCGAGAAAGCCAAGGCACTACAATAAGGAAACACTATGGCAACACTTCAAGTCGATGTGGTGAGTGCCGAACGCTCGTTATTTAGCGGCGAGGTCAAATTCGTCGCTTTACCGGGCGAGGTTGGCGAGCTCGGTATTTTGCCTGGGCACACACCACTGATCACAAGGATTCGTCCTGGCACGGTTAAAATTGTGCACCTTGATGATACCGAGGAACACATCTTTGTGGCTGGAGGTGTGCTCGAGGTGCAACCGCAGCAGGTCACTGTTTTGGCGGATACTGCTTTGCGTGCCGAAGAGCTCGATGAGTCCAAGGCGCTAGAGGCACGTAAAAAAGCCCAAGAGGCTTTGAAAAACGTCCAAGACCAAGAGGAAATGGCTGTGGTCCAAGCCGAGCTCGAAATGCTCGCTGCACAGGCCGCCGCGGCTCGGCGCTTCAAAAAGTAAACACGTGTTTTCCAAAAGAGCCCTTAACGGGCTCTTTTTTTTCGCCTGTGATTTTTCTCGCCCAGGTTGCTTGGTGGTCCTGGATGGTTCTTTTGCCTAGGGCTATCCAGGAAGGATAAATAAGCCCTTGCTGGGAAACCATTAAGAATTTGAAATTCCTTGTGGGTTTATCATGAGTTTTCATTTTGGAGGTTAACTGTTTCAAGGAATTGATGGTTTATGTCACCGAGCGGTAGCATTTTCATTGTGTCTTTTACTTCTAGGTATTCACTTTGGAGGGATAACAATGAGAAAATACCGTTCAGCACTGATTATCCAAGAAAAGCCACAATGGGCATCCGCTTACTTCCAAGAGGGGTTTTATGAGGGTCGGGTTGATCTGATTCAATATGATGCTCAGCAAGGACAGCAAAGCCAGTCTGCCCGATTACAGCAGGCTTGGTTTAAGCTTCCTTTTTATGATTATTGTGTGTTTTTTGTGGATCTGTCCTCGCTGGTGTGGGCCCGTTTATGTCTCGC
>JAJYTK010000158.1 GCA_021793095.1 Pseudomonadota bacterium | reverse complement strand
CAGTATCCATCAGTGGCCCAGCGATGAGGCGGCCATTAAAAATCATCATTGGCCAAATCCTCACCCGATCATCATCGAGACCTTTGGTGGAGGGATCCCCCAAGGCATGCGTCAGCAATTAACACCAAATCACCTATGGATCATGCTGGATCATCTAAGTGCAGAGGATTGGGTAGAGAGCTTTCACGGCATGCCAGGGCATATTGGCACTAAAGGGCCACAAAAATACTTTTTCTACCCAGGGTTTACAAAAAACACTGGCGGACTGCTAAGGCAACCCGATTTATTGCCCCAGATCCAATACTGGCAGGCACAACCACGCCCCGAGCAGTGGCAACAGTTGGCTGCCCCCCTCAATCTGCAACTCAGAAAACGACAGCAACTGCTGGAAAGCCAAGTCTTTTTTATTTTTCAGTATCCGCATGCCCCCATCCATCAACTCTTGGCGTTTCTTAGCCAGCAACCGACCCACACAATGCTCTTGTTTGCCGCAGATCAACAGCCCCTCTATCAACAGGCAAAGACATTCTTAGACGCCTCCTGCAATCAGCAGTCATCTATTAGACTGCACCTTTTGCCTTTTATTACTCAACCCCTTTTTGATCGACTGCTCTGGAGCTGCGATTTTAATTTTGTACGCGGAGAAGACTCATGGGTACGTGCGTTGTGGGCCCAAAAACCCTTTATCTGGCAGCCCTATCCACAATCTCAATCCACCCATCTCTATAAACTGCGCGCCTGGCTACGACGCCTGGCGTTGCCTCATGCTGTTCGAAAGCTTTTCCTACAGTGGAACCAATCCCCTATTCATTACCCGCTGTACAAAAGCCCTGTGACGGCGCCCCTGACGATGGATTTCACCGCCCTAACGCCCAGTATCCAACAACGCTGGCAACAATGCCTGCGCGATGAGGTCCACCGTCTGGGTACGCAGCCCTCACTCAGTGTTCAATTGGTCTCTTTTTGCAGACAGCAATTATCTACACCTGCACTTACCAATGGCACCCAATCTAAGCAATAAATACTGCGCTGCCAGTACGCCTTCTGATAAAATACACACAGTCATTTGCACTGGGCCCAAACCAGAGGCCATGGTTGCGATTAATCGGAGTTTCTATATACATGAAAACAGCACAAGAACTACGCAGCGGCAATATTATCGAGGTCAATAGCGAGCCCATGATCATTGAGCGTGCCGAATACAATAAATCTGGGCGCAACACCGCCGTGGTCCGACTGAAATTAAAAAATTTACTCAGCGGGACCAACAGTGAAATTGTCGCCAAGGCCGACGATCGATACAAGATGATCCTGCTCGAGAAAAAACAATGCACTTATTCCTATTATGCCGACCCGGCCTATGTGTTTATGGACACTGAGTACAACCCCTACGAACTGGGTGCCGAACAAATGGGCGAGGCATTAAACTATCTCGAGGATGGGATGGAGGCCGAGTTAGTATTTTTTGAAGGTCAGCCCATTGCAGTTGAGCTCCCCACGGTCATTGTTCGTGAAATTATCTATACCGAGCCTGCCGTGCGTGGTGATACCTCGGGCAAGGTCATGAAACCCGCTCAATTGGCCTCTGAGCACACCATTTCGGTACCGGCCTTTTGCAACATCGGCGACAAAATAGAAATCGATACCCGCACTGGCGAGTACCGTGGCCGAGTCAATTAATACTGACGCCTGCTAGAGGCCTGCATTAGTGCAGGTGATCATCATCTAGAAAGTCGGGGATAGGCATCACATCTATCCCCTCATCATGCAACTCACGCAATTCTTCGGTGCTGGCAACCCCACGAATAGAGCGCTCTTTGGCCTCGCCATCACGGATGCGACGCGCCTCATCGGCAAATTGCTCGCCCACATCATCTGCGGCTTTAACTGCCCCACGCAGCTGCTGCATAAACTGCGCCTGTAGCTGAGCAATTTCCTGCTCGCTCGGGGCGGCCACCGCTCGTTTATCCTGTTCTACGGGCGTGCCCGAACGATCTTGTTTTAAATGACTGATATTCAGACGGGGCGCTGACAACTGTTTGGTGACTTCTGTATTGGCGCACACTGGACAACTGAGCAATCCCTGCGCCTGCTGCTCTTGGTAATTGTCATCAGAGCGAAACCAGCCCTCAAACACATGGCCGTGCGCGCACTGTAGGTCAAAAACTTTTAAAGCCATAAATCTGCAATTAATCTCAAGTGGAAAGAGGCTGCTGGGTCAATCGAGGTACCGCATCGAGTAACTCTTTAGTTAAGGGCTGTTGCGGCGAAAACAAGACCTTGTCCGCACGATCCAGCTCTACCAGCACCCCTCCAAACATCACGGCAATACGGTCTGCCAAATACTCTACCACCCCAAAATCATGGGTGATAAATAAATAGCTCATGCCCAATTCGGCCTGCAGCCGCTGTAATAAATGTAAAATTTGTGCCTGGACCGACATATCTAATGCTGAGGTCGGCTCGTCACAAATCAACACCCGCGGTTCTACTGCCAATGCCCTAGCAATGGCGATACGCTGGCGCTGCCCCCCGGAAAACTCATGGGCATACCGTTGCGGTGTATCTTTGGGTAGCTCAGTATACTCTAATAGCTGGCGGATTTTCCGCTCGCGAGCGGGTTTACTGATATTGGGGTGTAGCGCTCTGATGCCTTCTTCTAGTATATCCCCTACGAGCATGCGCGGATTGAGCGAAGAATAAGGGTCTTGAAAAACTATTTGCATGCTGCGCCGTTGCTCATACAGGGCCCTACTCTGTGTATGCAACACATCACGCCCAAGCAGTTGCGCCTGACCTTGGACCACCGCATTGCCTTCAAGTAATCGCATCAGAGTTCGGGCCAAAGTGCTCTTCCCACAACCTGAGGGACCCAATAAGGCCAGCGTCTCTGCCTCATACAGCTCAAAGTCGATGCCATCCAAAACCGTATTATATTGCTTAGGTTGCCACCACGGAGTATTTGCTGGAAACTGTACACGCAACTGCTCCACTTTGAGCACCACCGGACGATCCGGGCCGTCTTGGGGCGGGGCGACGCGATGTTCATAAGTGGGCACTGCCTCTAACAAAGAACGCGCATATTCATGCTTGGGTTGGGCAAAGTACTCGGCGACCGAGGCCTGCTCAACACTCTCGCCATGCCGCATCAACACCACCTCATCAGCCACATGCTGAACGATGGCCAAATCGTGCGTGATCAACAGCACACTCAGCCCTAATTCCGCCTGCAGCTCTTTAATGAGATTGAGTATTTGCGCCTGCACGGCCACATCTAACGCCGTTGTGGGCTCGTCTGCAATGAGCAATTTAGGATGTGCTGCCAACGCCATCGCAATCATAATACGCTGGCGCTGTCCTCCTGAAAACTGAAAAGGATAATCATTCAGCCGCGCCGCCGCATTTTCAATACCCACGCGCTCAAGCCAACGACATTTGCGCGCCCGGCGCTCAGCGCCGCGCAAGTCAGTATGTAAATGCAGCACCTCGGCCAACTGCTTGCCAATGGTCAGAACAGGATTGAGGCTGCTTTGCGGCTCTTGGAAAATCATCCCTATTTCTTTACCTCGTACCTGCCTCATTTGCTGCTCAGTACAAGAAAATAAAGAGCGGCCTTGCAACCACACATCTCCTGCTGCAACCCGCACGGCATCAGGCAATAACCGCATGATGGATAGAGCAGTTAAGCTTTTCCCACTGCCGGACTCACCGACGAGAGCCACGGTCTTGCCTGTGGGTATGTCAAAGCTTAAATCATTGACCAGGGGTTTAGACCCCT
>JAJYTK010000157.1 GCA_021793095.1 Pseudomonadota bacterium | reverse complement strand
ACTGGCGATGACAGGAAACACAATGGCGCCCCATAAAGCCCCTACGAATACCAGCATCACAAGGATATCCAAACGCAGGCTGGCAAAAACCACCCCCGTCATGGTGGCCACAATCATTGTGACGCGTCCCCACAGTAACATGCGGCGTGGGTTGGGACGGCCGCGCGCAATATTTTTACCATAGATATCTGTCATGACAATGGCAGACAGTGCACATAGATCGGCATCAGCCGTTGAAGACAAAGACCCAATCACCAACAAAAAGAATAATACAATCCCAATGGGCGGCAAGTAGGTGGACGCCATTTGCGGGATAATATTATTGAGATCGCCATCGGCGGGTTGCAAGCCAGCAAACAGAGCCAGCAGCCCTAACATCCCCAGCCCAATGACGACTGCTCCATAACCAATGGTAGCGGTCAAAAAGGTTGGGCGGATGAGATCCTCGCGCACCGCAAAAAGGCGTTGAGCAATGGTTTGGTTACCGATGGCATAGGCCAAGACAGCAACAAAATAGGGGGCGCCTTGTTCTAAAATGGCAGTGGTAGAAAAGAAATCAGCCTGCTCACTGCTCAGCCGCCACATGTTGTCTTGCAGAAAGCTGGGGCCACCGGCATTAAAAAATATCAAAGGGATGATGACTACTGCAGCCAAAATCATGGCAATCAACTGTGCAAAATCAGTCATGACTGAGGCGCGGAATCCAGACCACAAGGTGTAGGCCAGTACACCCAGACCAGCGATCAGCACACCTTGGATAAAGCTCAATGGGCTTAAAATCGAGACCAATGCGCCTGCAGCGGTAAAGTTGACCATGAGGCTGATCCCACTGCCGACCAAATTAGAGGCGGCCATGATGAGCTGACTAGAGCGGCCATGTCGGGCATGGATGACCTCAGCCAAAGTATGTGCCTCGGGTGCAAGTGCACGAAATCGACGTCCAAAAGGATAAATAAATAAAATCATCAGGGCCCCCCAAAATCCATAGTGGATGGGGCCGGATAAGCCATATTTAAACCCGGAGGTGGCACTGGCGTAAAAAGAGGCTGCCCAAATCCAGGTGGCAATCATACTGGCAGCCGACAAACCAAAACCTACGGCACTATTAGAAACCATGTAGCCATCAACATTTTCATGGCGTCGACCAATGGTTAGTGTGAGCAAAAAGGTAAGACCATAAAAACCAAAGAGTAATAAGATTGTTTGAAAAGTGGTTAATTGAAAAAATATAGGATCATTCATTTTTTGTTAAAACCTTATTTATTCAAGCCTCTACTACAAGGGTCGACCAGACCCTAGTGTTTAGGCATCAACTTAAGACGCACTTTGCCTATTGGTGTTATTGGAAAATTTCCAAAACACCTGCAAACAGAGTGTGCTCGGTATGTTTGCCTAAAGAAAAGCGAGAGATGCGCTAGAAAGGAAGGTGAGAAATGGCGGGACTAGCGCGGTGGGGGCATGCGCAGATATACAGTTTTGATGCACTGTGATTTTTGATTGATCTGTAACATCTGGCACATAGTGATAGAGAGAAAAATTATTTTTGTTGAAATGATTAGGGCTGAACCAATCAAGTAGTATAGCTGAATAACCCATAAAAATCGAACCTGTACTTTCCATAATGAAGATTATTCGGTTTTATGGGCCAAATAGCGCGGGCTGAAAATATAAAAAAGGCCTGGCTGCTTTTAGCAAGGCCAGGCCTAATTTGTTGGTTTGGGAGGGGGTTATTGGGGCTCATCGGCGGAAGGGGGCGCCGAGGGGGAGGTATCTGCTGCCTCGTCAACCTCAGAAGACGATGCTGTTTTACGTGTGTAGACGCGATGGCCGGAAAGCGCTTTGCTGAGGCTATAGCTGGGCTCAAATGAATCGGCACGTGCCATGGGCCAGCCGGTGCGAAAAATGGTTTGCTTAAAGACTCCACGTAATAACTCGCCCTCTTCGAGATCCGGGAAGAGTGCTGACATGACCCGCACCTGGCCATTGGCAATTCGCTGTGCGATGTGGTGCGGGCGCAGTTCCTCAGGGTGCTCTAGGCCCGCCGCTTCGAGTAACTCGGCTAATGCTTTGAGGGTATTATTATGGTAGCTAGCGACACGCACTGATTTATCAGCGACGACCAAGGCCTTTTGGCGTAGCGGGTTTTGTGTGGTGACCCCTGTGGGGCATTTACCGGTATGACAGACTAATGCCTGAATACAACCCACCGAAAACATAAAACCGCGGGCGCTGTTGCACCAATCGGCGCCCAGGGCCATGATGCGTGCCATATCAAAGGCACTGATGATTTTTCCTGAGGCGCCAATGCGGATTCTTTTGCGTAGGCCAATGCCCACCAAAGTGTTATGCACCAAGCGTAGGGCCTCGCGCAGCGGTGTGCCCACGTGATCGATAAACTCGACAGGGGCGGCCCCAGTCCCACCCTCTGCACCATCCACCACGATGAAGTCTGGCGTGATATCGGTTTCAAGCATGGCCTTGGCAATGGCAAACCACTCCCAGGGGTGGCCGATGGTGAGCTTAAAGCCCACGGGCTTGCCCCCTGAGAGACGGCGCAACTCGGCCACAAATTCTAAAAGCTCGATGGGTGTACTAAAGGCACTGTGTTTAGGCGGGGAGAGGCAATCTTGCCAAGGGGCGACACCGCGTGCGGCAGCGATCTCTGGCGTGACCTTGGGCCCTGGTAGGATTCCCCCTTGGCCAGGCTTGGCGCCTTGGGAAAGTTTGATTTCGATCATTTTAATCTGATCTTGCTGCGCTCGCTCTGCAAAACGACGAGGGCAGAAATTTCCTTTTTCATCACGGCAGCCAAAGTACCCTGAGCCAATAT
Organism: Pseudomonadota bacterium; assembly: GCA_021793095.1. GTDB lineage: Bacteria > Pseudomonadota > Gammaproteobacteria > Burkholderiales > Burkholderiaceae_B > Paenalcaligenes. The sequence goes on along the minus strand of JAJYTK010000157.1, from coordinate 950 downwards.
TCCAAATAAGATCCCCCCCATAGCGAGTGTGGTATTTACTGACACCACCCTCACCCGTATCATGGGTGAAATTGCCCAACAGAGCCCCTTTGTTGAGCGCCAGTACGGCATTGGCGGACAACGCCCCAAAACTCATGGCAGAGATATTAAACACCGACATGTTATAGGGCTTTGTGCAGTCGGGCCCCCCCACGGTAATGCGAAAGTTAGTGTCCTTGATTACCGTCGGTGTCATTGAGTGATTAATCCACTCATAGCGTGGGGTATACAGGTCGAGCTGCGTGCCAAAGGGCAGTTTGTCGTTTTCCTGTTTGGCACGACGATAAACTAATGAGCGATCCACCCGTGAAAACGGCAGTGGCTGCGTATCGCTTTCAATGAAGTATTGACGAATTTCAGGGCGAATGAATTCAAAGAAAAAGCGTAAATTGCCCAGTACAGGGTAGTTGCGTCGAATCGCATGTCGCGTTTGGCTGATATCAAATACCCCGAGCACCAGCAAAGCTAAAAAAGGTACGCCTAAAATCCACCACCAAGCACTATGAAATAATGCGAGCAGCGTGAAAATACTCGCCCCTGTGATGACCACATAAAAGGCGGTATAACGAGTGAGAAAACGACGCATATTAAGCTCCAAGAGGCAGGAGTACCAAGCAAAATAAAATAGAATCCAATGAGTTACATACAACCATACCAGATTGTAATTTGGAACTGTAACTAAAGGAAGGTTAAGCGGTTTGTATTCTTTTGAGGTCTTGTGAATGACTGAAGGCGGGCTAATATAAAGGGTCTTTATTAGGACGAGGTGACCGGCCGAGTCATGCTTGGTACGGCTAATAATAGACAAAATGGGACATCGAGAGGGTTGAATGAAAAAAATAGACGAGATAGATTTTTCTGCTTTGTATCGACATCATTTTAAAGAGTTGGACAGGCCTATATCGCGGCCA
>JAJYTK010000156.1 GCA_021793095.1 Pseudomonadota bacterium | reverse complement strand
TTTAAGCTCGTCCTCAGTAAAGGGGTGGTTTCGAATTTCGTCCAGCGTCTCATTCATCGCCCGTAGGGCCTGATCCTCATCCATGCCTTCTTTGAGCTCTGCCATAAATAAGGCATAGCCAGGGTCTTTCATGCCAGCGGCAAAACCAAACACACTGGTGCTGAGGTCATTTTCGACCAACGCTTGGTACAAGCGGCCCGAGGGGGTATCGGCCAAAATATTCACCCCAAGGCTAAGCGGTATAAACTCAGGGCTGGCCTCAGCAGGGATATGGTATTGGGCAGCGACGATGGGGGATCCCCCTTGGCGTTTGACCGTCACCATGCGTGGACCATCTTGGACGGGCTCGACGGTATATTCAGGCTTGAGGCGGCGATCAGGTTTGGGGATGCGTGAGAACACCTCTTGGATGTGCGCCAATGTGCTGACAGGATCAAAGCGCCCGGCCACAATCAGCACAGCGTTGTCAGGCTGGTAATACTCTTTATAGAAAGCACGCAGCTGATCCACATCGACCTGCTCTACATCAGAACGGGCGCCAATGGTTGATTTGCCGTAGTTGTGCCATTGAAAAGCCGCGGATTGCATTTTTTGCATCAGCACCCTAAAGGGGCTGTTTTCACCGCGTTCCATCTCATTGCGTACCACGGTCATTTCAGCGTCTAGTTCTTCTTGAGAGATGGTGGCATTGGTCATGACGTCAGCCTGCCAGTCCAGATACCACTGTAAGGTTTCCTCGTCCGCTGCAAAAGTGGCGAAATAGTTGGTGCGATCAGATGAGGTGGTGCCGTTGGCAGCGAGGCCACGCTTGGAAAACTCGGCCAAGGCGTTGGGCATATCGGGGGTGCCTCGAAAGAGCATATGCTCTAGCAGGTGGGCCATTCCCGTCTGACCGTAGTTCTCGTGGCGCGCACCTACCAGATACGTCATATTGACCGTGGTATTAGAACGCGATTCATCGGGGGCTAAAATCACCCGTAGCCCATTGTCTAGGCGATACTCACTGACCCCTTCGACATTGGCCACCGCATTGAGGTGAGGCTCATCGGTCGCTGCCTGAGCCTGTGTCCACCAGCCCAAACCCAGGGCCATACATAGCATCCACGCGAAAGACAAATAAAAACGCAAGCTCGATCTCATGGCAGTATTACCTCATTACCTCGTTAATTACTTAGCCAAATAGCGCATGGCAGACTCGATACCGCTGACATGCACCCCATACATTCGGTCTTCGGTGATTTGACGAATCATCTGCAGAGACTGGTGAAAGCGCCATTGGTTCTCTGGCTGCGGGTTGAGCCATACAGCCTTGGGCCATTGTTGCAAAATACGCTCTAACCACACCGCCCCAGTTTCCTCGTTGTAATGCTCTACTGAACCGCCCGGCACCGCAATTTCATAAGGGCTCATGGTGGCATCCCCAACGATAATTAGGCGCCAGTCTTCATTATAAGTGCGCAGGACTTCCCACGTGCTGATACGATTGTCGCCGCGGCGGTGGTTCTGTGTCCACAAAAATTCATAAGGGCAATTATGAAAATACAGCACCTCTAAGTGCTTAAACTCGGTGCGCGCGGCTGCAAAAAGCTCCTCGACGATGAGGATATGATCATCCATGCTGCCGCCCACATCCAATAGCATCAGCACCTTGATCGTATTGCGACGTTCGGGGCGCATTTGAATGTCCAGCAGCCCGCCTTTTTGGGCCGTTTGGCGAATAGTGCCCTGCATATCAAATTCAGTGGCGGCACCCTCACGTACAAAACGCCGCAAATGACGGAGCGCGATTTTAAAATTACGCGAGCCCAAGGCCTCGTGATCATCATAGTCGCGGTATTGACGCTCTTCCCAGACCTTGACGGCAGTGCGGTGTCCTGCGGAAGGGCCGCCGATACGAATGCCCTCTGGATGGTAGCCTCCGTGCCCAAAAGGAGAGCTGCCCCCCGTGCCAATCCAGCGGTTTCCCCCCGCGTGTCGTTCGGTCTGCTCGGCCAAACGCTCTTTAAAGAGCTCCATGAGTTTTTCCCAGCCATGTTTTTCAATGGCTGCTTTTTCCTCATCGCTGAGCTGGCGCTCAAAATCCTTGATTAACCATTCCAGCGGGATTTCCTTGGTTTCCGGCAGCTGTGCTTCGATGGCATCATAGTAGCTGCCAAAGGCGCGATCAAAGCGATCGTAAAGACTTTCGTCCTTGATTAAACACATGCGCGCACACAAGTAAAACTCATTGATAGACAATGGCGTGGCATTGCTACGTAAGGTCTCTAAGAGGGTTAAGAACTCTTGGATAGAGACATTGAGTTGGTGTGCACGCAGGTGATAAAAGAAGTCAATAAACATACTGCTTAGCGACCAAATCTGGCTTGACCGTAGTTCGCTAGACGTTGGAGCAGACTGAGGTCTTGCTCGTTTTTAATGAGGGCGCCCACCATTTGAGGGAGCTCGCCCTTGACTGCCTCGATGTCTTGGGCAGCGGCTTGTCCGCTGAGGAGTAGCTGCAACCAATCTAAAAACTCTGAGGTAGAGGGTTTTTTCTTGAGCCCGGGGGTGTCACGCAGGGCATAAAAAGTCTTGAGTGCGGCCTCAAGCACATCGCTCTTGATATCGGGAAAGTGCACATGCACGATTTCCTTCATGGTCTCGGGCTCGGGGAAATCGATGTAATGGAAAAAGCAGCGACGCAAAAAGGCATCCGGCAGCTCTTTTTCATTATTTGAGGTGATGATAATCAGCGGTCGGTGTTGGGCAGTGATGGTTTGCTGTGTCTCGTAGACATTGAACTCCATCTTGTCCAGTTCTTGGAGCAAGTCATTTGGAAACTCAATATCAGCCTTATCAATTTCATCGATCAACACCACAGAGGGCTCGGGTGATTCAAAAGCCTCCCACAGTACGCCTTTAACAATGTAATTGCTGATATCGTGCACGCGGTCCTCGCCCAGCTGTGAGTCGCGCAAGCGAGAAACCGCATCATACTCATAAAGACCTTGGCGGGCCTCAGTAGTGGATTTGATATGCCATTGCAAGAGGGGGCGCTGCAAGGCCGCGGCGACCTCTTGGGCCAGTAGGGTCTTGCCCGTACCGGGCTCGCCTTTGATCAGCAATGGACGTTGTAAGGTCAGAGCGGCGTTAACCGCCATACGTAACTCATCAGTAGCCACATAACGCTCTGTCCCAGTAAAAGAAGGGGCAGCAGTAGAATGCGTGGAATTGACAGACATAAATTTAAAAAGAAACCAATTAAAAATAGCAACAAAAAACCAGTAGCGCCCTCAGTGAGGGGCCAAAAAGCTCACGATGTATGTTTATAAATGAGCGCTAGATAACGCTCATTATCTAAGGGTTTGCCCAGTCGTTGGGCCTCCCAGACGACCTCGCCCAGCGCCTCCATGATGCGATGCTGAGCCTCGTGAGGATCACTGCGTTTGAGCAGCTTTTGATAGGCCTGCCGGATCCCCGGCGGCTGATTGACAGAGAGCTGTTCTTGGATGGCCAAGTGCATCGACATATGCAGAAAAGGGTTGGTTTGCCCCTTTTCAACAGAGAAATCGTGTTCAATGGCATCGGGCTGTGAAAGTAACTCGTGGTACTCAGGGTGCCACGAGATAATTTCAGCGGCCATTTGCTCCATGGGTGTCAATACCTGCTGGTCGCGATGTTTTTTCCAAGTCTCGATGAAAAATTGTCGGACTTGTTCACGTGAGGGATTAAACATACTTTAAAGGATCCAAAGAATCATGACACAAGTCAATGAATGGGACCAGCCCGAAACTATGTTGGGGGAT
>JAJYTK010000155.1 GCA_021793095.1 Pseudomonadota bacterium | reverse complement strand
GTGTTCGGATTGCTCAAAGGCGGGCTGCGCACAATGACCGGCACGATTGGCAGCAGCAAGCACGAGCAGTACGAGCTCAAGACCCCGGTTGCCACCCTTGGTATACGAGGCACAGAATATATCGCTGTGCTTAATCCACCTAATACTTTGCGGGTTCATGTTGGACGTGGCAAGGTGGTGCTGACCAATGATCACGGCGAGCTCGAGGTCCCCGAAGGGCACAACGGCATCGTGGTCCAAGGCCAAGCCCCCCAATTGAGTGATGAACCTCCCGTCTTTGCCAGCATCACTGATAATTTTCTTGAAGGGCCTGCTGAGACACATTTCTCTGACCCGCTTGCCTCAGAAGACCTGCTGGACTTTCCTGAGCTGAGCCTAGACAGTTTGCCCGAGCCTGCAGGGGTAGATCCGTTTGTCCCAGATGACCCATATGCCTGGATCCCAGACGGTTATGAACTCGTGGATCCTGTAGAGTTTGATTATGATCAAGAGTTTTGCGTTATGGAAGGTGATTTATTAGCTTGTCTGATCCCTTAAGCAAACAGAGTTTATATGTATCATCGATGGCGGTTTCGCGTTGTGGGCCTAGTACTGGTTTGCCTCGCCTTGGGCACCCACTTTTGGGTATCCAGCGCGCCGCACCATAGCAGTGGGTTGTCGCGGGTGAATGCGCTTTGGTATGACTTGCGTTTTCAATTATTGCCGCCTCAGCGCTCGCCCGCCATGCCGGTGGTAATTGTAGACATTGATGAGTTTACCCAGTTGCGAGAGGGGCGCTGGCCTTGGGATCGCAGTAAAATAGCTGCCCTCATCGATGCGCTACGGGCGCAGGGATCTGCCCTGATTGGTTTTGATATGGTTTTTTCCGAGGCAGGGCATAATGCCGCAGAGGCCATCTTAGAGCAGATGCATCAGCATTCCGAGGCGTCATCGGTTGATGATCAATCATCACTCAGCACCGATCAGCTAAAGGCGCAGCTTCAGCAGCTGGCACCGGCTTTAGATGGCGATAGGATCTTGGCAGAACAACTAGGCGCGGATACTGTTTTAGGCTTTTTTTTCCACAATGATGGCTTTAATGCGGGTGCGCTACCACCTGCGCCTATCCAGGTGTCTAGCGATGAGGACTTTCCAGGGCTTATTCAAATGGAAAATTACACCGCTAACCGCGATATGTTCAATCATATGTTTCCACCCAATGGTTTTGTGGTGACTGTCCCTGATGGTGATGGCATCGTGCGCCGCCTCCCGTTAGTTATGAAACACAAAGAGGGTATTTTTAGCGGTCTGAGTCTTGAACTCTCGCGCTTAGCTCTCGAAGCACCTTGGATACGTCTAAAAACAGAGCAAGCCAATCAGACTGAGGTCATCACGGCGATCCAACTCGGGCAAGCATTAGAAATCCCTGTTGATCCCCAAGGGCAGATGTTGGTGCCTTATCGTGGGTATTCGGGATCATTTCCTACACTCTCGGCGACGCGCCTCTTACAAGGGGATGCCGAAGAAGGGGCATTAGATGTGTTAGAGGGTGCGGTGGTCCTTATCGGCACCTCTGCGCTTGGGCTGGCGGATTTACGCACCACGCCATTTCAGACCAGTTTCCCGGGGGTCGAGGTCCATGCCAATGCTGTCGACACTATTCTCAATGCCTATTGGCAACAATCCAATGCCCCTGATGATGCGCGCAGTCCTTTTTATGTTGAGCCTGATTGGAGTGATGGGGCCGTTATTGCGCAGCTGGTTTTTTTTGGTGTGCTGCTGGCCATCTGGTTGCCAGGGCGTAGTCTTTGGGTAATGCTTTTGGGGACTTTGGGCAGCGTAGCATTAGTTTTGATCCTCAATTTAGGCTTGTGGGCGGTCGGTCATTATGCTCTTCCCATAGCGCTCATACTTTTGTGCTTGATTAGCATTGGGGGCTTTAATCTCATCACTGGTTATTGGTCGACCGCACGCCAACGACAACATATCCAAAATCTGTTTGGTGAGTATGTCCCTGCAGCGCATGTGGCGCATATGATTGCACACCCCAATAGTGTGCACCTAGAAGGTACGCAGAAAGAGATGACCGTGCTGTTTGCTGATATCAGAGACTTCACCGCAATTTCTGAAGGACTGGCACCCAACGAGCTAAGGTTGGCACTGAATCGATATCTATCAGCAATTACCGAGGTGATATTTGCACACCAAGGAACCATTGATAAGTATGTAGGGGATTTGGTGATGGCTTTTTGGAATGCACCGTTGGATGATGATCAACACGCGCCCCATGCCGTCCAAGCGGCTTTAGCGATGCAAGCGCGCGCAGAGCAATTGCGGGATGATTTCCGTCAACAAGGATTGCCAGAATTTCATGTCGGCATCGGCTTAAATACCGGCCCGATGAATGTAGGAGATATGGGCTCTCGTTATCGGCGTGCTTATACCGTGCTGGGTGATGCTGTTAATTTAGCAGCCAGGTTAGAGTCTTTGACCGGCTATTATGGCATTCCTATTTTAGTGAGTGATACCACGCGCGCAGCAACCCCTGACATGAGCTATCGTACTGTTGACTGGGTGCGGGTAAAAGGTCGTCGGGCGCCGTTGATCATTAGCCAACCTTTGGGAGACCGTACCGCACATAGTGCCCAAAAGGCTGAAATATTGGCATTGCATGAACAAGCCTGTGCTACTTATCAAAAAGGTGATTTGGAACAGGCCCAGGCACTATTTCACCAGCTCAAACAACATTGGCCCGCTGATCCTTTGTATGATCTTTATTTACAGCGCATAGAGGCTGCTGAGCCCACGCACTGGGATCCTGTTTTTACCCATGATAATAAATAAACTTTATGTCGTGTTTACAGCAATGGTTATCTGAGTTTATCCAGCTATGGCATCCCTATTACATTGTTTTTATTGGGATTGCCTGTGGTTTGCCGATCATATTACGGCGTAGTAGCCGTGGGATGCCTGGATTTACTGCATTAATGCTCTTTTTGTTTGTGCTGAGTTTAGGCAGTGAGGCGTTATTACGGACATTCGATTTATACTCTGCGGCGCGCGTTTTTCATTACAGCGCGCTCTTTGTGTTGGGCATTGTATTGATTCGCCAGGTAGGCTTGTGTTGGTTTAGATTGCTCTTACCTCGGGTCAACTTTGAACCACCGCGCATTCTAGAAGAGCTGATCATCTTGCTTGGCTATGTCGGATGGACGCTTTTTTTGCTGTCTGATGTCGGTTTAGAGCTGAGCAGTCTCGTCACCAGTACCGCCGTGGTGACCGCAGTGCTGGCCTTTGCCATGCAAGACACTCTGGGCAATATATTGTCAGGCTTGGCATTGCAGTTAGATCAATCTATTTGCTTGGGCGATTGGCTAGAGTTTGAGGACATGTTTGGAGAGGTGGTGCAAGTGCAGTGGCGACATACCGCCATCATGACACGCTTTGGTGAAAAAATCCTTATCCCAAATAGTGATTTGATGAAAAATCGCGTCAAAATTATTGGAGGGCACACGGTCCCGGGGCGATACATTACTCTTTTTTTCTACGGGACGTATGCGGTGCCACCGGCTGAGGTCGTCGAGGTTGTGCAGCAAACTCTGGTCAAAACACGTATTGAGGGGTCGTTACCCGCACGGCCGCCGGTGGTACAGGTCATGGATTTTGAAAATGGTCAGATCACCTATGCGTTGCGCTGTTGGATCGCAGATCCACGACGGGTAGGGGCCATACGATCTATCATGTGGCAACATCTTTATGCGCTATTTCAACGTCAGGGGTGGTATTTATCTGCGCCTAACAAGGATCTCAGCATCA
>JAJYTK010000154.1 GCA_021793095.1 Pseudomonadota bacterium | reverse complement strand
AGGTACCCGTGATGGCCTTACTCATATTTACCGCATTAGAATGGGCGTTTTCTTTTTGCGCCGCCTGCTGGGCATATGGCCTGTGGTATCGTTTCTTTCCCCCCAAAAGTCTTTAAAAATCCTTTAAAAGGAGCATAATCAACGACATTTAAAATACGCTGTATCTTTTTTTACACAGCATTTTTAGGTGTGTCGGTGGATACTTGGCAAATTTGCTTTTGCTGCTATAATTATGTTCTTTAGATATGTGGCTCATTAGCTCAGTTGGTTAGAGCGACGGAATCATAATCCGCAGGTCCGGGGTTCGAGTCCCTGATGAGCCACCAAAAAATTTAAACCCTTGCCACTATTTGGGCAGGGGTTTTTTTATGGGCAAAATAAATAACTGGCCGCCCGCGCACGGGCCCGTTGATTGCTATGCGTCATCCACGCCATGCGCTACTAACGTTGATAATCGGCCACCCCTTGCCGCCAATAAGCAGATACATACATATGCGTTGATGCCACCCCTTTAGCTGCCAAAATCTTACGTAACGCGGCTGCCTGCTGGTACTCACACGCCCCCCAACAAAAGCCTGCCCCTACCGGCAATGATAATTCTTTGGCTGCCTGCTCTAGAGACTGTACATAGGCAATATCATGCTTGGAATGGGACGCCCATGCACGCTGATCTGCTGGGTTTTTTACTTGGACCCGTACAATGATTTGAGCTGAGGTCTGGAAAGTTTGCAAAAATCGCTCAATGGCGGGTATTGCGGTTTCATCCCCAAATAAAACATACCATGGCAAATCCGCTGGCAACACCATACTGCCGCGCGGCCCAGCGAGCCCAGCCCACTGCCCAATAGGCGCATGCAGGGCCCAATCCAAAGCAGGCCCTCCTGCATGAAGAGCAAAATCTAATTGCACCGTTTTCTGCTCGGGACAATAATTAATAGGAGTGTAGTCGCGCATCAACGGCCGCTCACCGTCAAAATGTGGCCGACCATCACGCATTTCAGGCAGATGTGGTTTTTCCTGCCCTTCTTGGGGCAGTAATAATTTCACATGGTCGTCAAACCCAACGCTCGTGAATTCCGCCATTTCCTCACTGCCAAGGGTCAAGCGAATAAAGCCAGGGCTGATCTCTTCGCGCGCCAATAGCTGTACATGCCGCGCCCTAAAAGGATGGCGCACGCGCTCCATAATACGTGTTGAATGATTTTTGCTCATCAGATCCCTTCCACTTAAATGGTTGATATAGTCAATTAAAGGAATCTATTGTCGCTGCGTATGGTAGACTTTGTCAACCATAGACCAAATAACTCTATTGATCACCCTTGCAGTGAAGGCACCGTCACCATGACTGATTCTTCTACCCCACTAAAGGTTTTTGAAACCCTACATCAACTGCTGCATCTGTTTAGGCGCGAGATCCGGCAAAACCTAGAGCAATCAGACAGCGATCTCACCTTTGGGGAGCTCAGGGTATTGGCCTTTATCGGACGCACCCCTCAATGCACCCCCTCGACATTGGTGGAATTCAGTCGCACTGACAAGGCGCAAATCGCCCGCACTATCAGTAAACTGCATAAAAAAGGGTTGATTGAACGACGCCAGTGCGAGACCGATCGTCGTCGTCAGCGGCTCAGCCTCAGTCCGGCTGGAGATGTGATCTTTCAAAAGCTCAATAAGGATCGCGCCACCATTGCCGCAAAACTGCTGCAGCACTGCGATGAACCGTTACTCGATGATTTGCTAAAACAACTGCAAAAAGCGCGCAGTAGCGCTGAGGATGCTATTCCGTAGCTTGAGATTGAGACTGTATTTTTTGGGCCAACTTTCTATAGCGTTGCAGATCTGCACGTACGGTGTCTTGGAAATCCGCACTCTCCTCTTGGGCTAAGTCATAACCCAAACCAATGAGATCCGCCTGCATCTGCGGGCGCTCCAAAACCCGCCTGAACTGGGCACGCAAATAATCCAGCGTCGAAGCCGGTGTGTGCGCTGGGGCAAACACTGCGTGCCACTGCGATACATCAAAAGGTTGCTCAATTTGCTCGGCCACCGTAGGCACATGAGCCAGCACTTCGCTACGTTGCCCAGAGGTCACTGCCAAGGCCCGTAAATCACCTCTTTCGATGTAGGGGACCGCGCTGGATAAGGTCACAAAAGCAGTAGCCACATGCCCCGCCAACACATCATTTAATGCTGGGCCGCAGCCATTATAAGGAATATGCTCTAACCGAAAACCGGTCTGCACACGCAACATCTCGGCCGCCAAATGCTGTGGGGTACCGGCACCGCATGAACCATACTGCATCGGCGCAGACGGATGATGCGCCAACACTTGCTGTAAACTCTGAGGACCCTTTTCTGGATGAGCCACCCAAACCGAGGGCACCCAAGCAATATTAATGATGGGCACGAGATCAGATTCGGGATCAAAACCTAAGTCTGGGTAAAACCCGGGATTAATGGCATAGGTACTATTTACCATTAAAAGTGTGTGACCATCCGCCACGGCATGCGCCACTTGACGTGCACCGATATTACCGCTGGCACCGGGTTTATTTTCCACAACCATTGGTTCTGGCAGGTAGTCAGCCAACTGCTCAGAGAGCTTGCGCGCTAACAAATCTGTGCCCCCACCCGGCGGGAAGGTCACCACCAAGGAGACTGGGCGCTGGGGAAACGGCGTTTTGGCCGCACCCACAGATAGCCCGATAAGCAACAAAAAAATGCCCCAACCGCAAACTAAAAATGTCCGATAGGCCACGCTCCCCATCTTGCCCAATGTGCCAGGAAATCGCTCATGCAGTGACATAGTGACACCCGCCTTAAAGGACATCCAAGCCTAAATCCAGATTATTTGCGCTGTGCGTCAACCACCCAACCGAGATATAGTCTACACCCGCGGCCGCTATTTCATTGATTCGTTCGGGGGTAATCCCGCCACTGGCCTCAGTGATCGCTCGCCCAGCGCATTTTTGCACAGCGGCTGCTAATGTGCTGGGGTCCATATTATCCAACAAAATGATTTGTGCCCCATGCGCTAAAGCCTCATCGAGTTGCTCGAGGTTGTCGACCTCTATCTCCAAAGCCACCATATGCCCAACCGCACGGCGTGCTCTGTCCAAAGCCTGCGCAATGCCCCCGGCCAAGGCGATATGATTATCTTTGATCAGCACGGCATCATCCAATGCCATCCGATGGTTATGGCCCCCACCAACACGCACTGCATATTTTTGTAACGCACGCAACCCCGGCAAGGTTTTACGTGTGCAGGTGATTTTGCTGGCATAAGGACGAGCCCGTGCGCACAAATCAGCTGTTGCCGTCGCAATGCCACTCAAATGGCCTAAAAAATTTAGTGCGGTGCGCTCAGCTGCCAAAATAGAACGGGTAGGTCCTTGAATACGTGCAAGCACCTCACCGGTTTCTATTTGGGCGCCGTCTTGGCACTGAAAATCAACTGCCACCTGGGGATCTAATTGTGCAAACACTGCCGAGGCAATCGCACTGCCCGCCAATACTCCTGGCTCTCGAGCACAAATAAACAACTGACTCTCATGGGTAGAAGGGATCAACGCCTGGCTGGTCAAATCACCCCCGCGTGATAAATCCTCTTGTAAAGCCGTTTGAATTAATTCGCTATATTGGTGAGGATACAATTCGGCAGTAAATAAATCCTCAGCGGCGACTTGTGGGCTGGGATATGCAGTGATGGTCATGCTTGCTCCATGCTTATACTCAGTTAGAGTATTATATTATACACCTTTTGAGCATAAATGTAGCCGATTAACGAAAAGCCTTAAGGATTGTTTTTACAAAAGGGTTTTACAAAAGACAGCGGTCATCGTCAGCGATGAACTCAGT
>JAJYTK010000153.1 GCA_021793095.1 Pseudomonadota bacterium | reverse complement strand
TCTATCCTTTGACAGGGTAAACATTCATGCGGTCGCCCAGCAATTTTGCAATATGACGGCTACCGACGCCAGCACAAACAACTAATTTATCGGTCGTGAGGCTACCCTGTTCTTGGGGATCCTGAGTGGACTGATAATGAATAATTTGTTTGCCGTGTTGTTGGGTGATGTGATGAATTTCGGCATCGAAAATAAAGTTCACCCCATGTTTTTCACAAGCCTTGGCAAGACCTCGGGTGTATTTATGGATATCCCCGGTGGAATCAGAGGGCGTGAAAAAACCACCATAATAATTTCCCTTGAGGGTAGGCTCGATGTTGGGGATTTCCTCGGGGCTCACGGTATCACGTTCTAGCCCGGCCTGAGCCAATAATTTGCTGACCTTTAAACCGGATTCAAAGCCTTCTTTACTTTGATAGACGTGCAAGATACCGCGCTCTACCAGATCAAAGTCGATGTTTTCGTCTTTGGCCCACTGAAATAGGTGCTCGCGGGCAGCGATAGCCATCCTCGCTGTTTCTATGGTGTTTTTTTCGTAGTTGGGGATTTGGCCAACAAATTCGGCCATCCAAGAGTATTTATGCCAGCTTGGTGAGGGGTTAAATAATAATGGGGCATCTTTGCGCAGCATCCAGCGCATGCCCTTCATGATTGTTGAGATATTATTCCAGACCTCAGCATTACACGCTGATAGCTGACCGCCATTGGCAAATGATGTATCCATTGCGGGGTAGCGCAAGCGATCGATGACCGTTACCTCAAAACCGCGCTTGCGCAGCGCGTACGCTGTGGTCACGCCGGTAATACCGGCACCAATAACAGCAATATGAGTCATGGTGTATGGCTCCGTAAATAATGTAGATAAGACTTAACGACTTACCCCATCTGTACGGTTACCTGAGAGCTTATTCTTGCGGTGTTTGGCAAGATCCCCTTCGGTGGACAATCTAATGTCTCTCTCCAGATGCGCCTAGAGGCCTGAGCCCCAGCTATTAGGATCCTTTTGCCTGAGAGTTTCCGGGGTGGTTGCTCCGTCGGCGCTGGTTTGTCACCAGTCTCTTTCCCAATAGCATATTTAGCATGCCTATACCATAGTCAACATTGATATAAATTGGCAAGTTTTTCACAAAGAAGTAACAACGAAACAAAGAAAACCGTCTGCGAATTAGGGAAAGCCTGAACGAGAATTTGTAAGAAATTTGTTATAAACGGTTAAGCTCTTTTTGTTGTTTATACCGATTCAAGTTTTGTAATTCCTAGCGAGGAAAAATATGAGTGCTATTTTTTTAGTAGTCGTAGGGCTAGGGGCGATGGCTTTAGGGTATATTTTTTATTCGCGTTTTATTGCACAAAAAATATACCAACTAGATGATTCTCGCCCGACACCCGCACATGAATTTGAAGATGGTGTTGACTTTGTCCCAACGAATAAGTACGTGCTTTGGGGACACCACTTTACTTCAGTTGCGGGTGCTGCACCTATTGTTGGCCCAGCCATTGCTGTTATTTGGGGCTGGTTACCCGCCTTTTTGTGGGTGGTCCTGGGGACTATCTTTTTTGCCGGTATCCATGACTTCGGCGCGGTTTGGGCCAGTGTGCGTAACCAAGCAAAATCTATTGGTGCATTGACAGGCGATGTGGTCGGACATCGTGCACGTACGATCTTTATGATTGTGATTTTCTTGGTTTTGTTGATGGTTAACGCCGTTTTTGGTGTGGTCATCGCGGGACTCTTGATCAATAACCCCAGCTCCGTCGTTCCGGTTTGGGGAGCGATTGTGGTTGCTCTGATCATTGGTCAGCTCATTTACAAGACCAAGGCTAATTTACCCCTGGTGTCACTGTTAGGGGTGGTGGTGCTGTATGCCTTGATCTGGATTGGCCCCGAGGTCCCTTTATCCTTGCCTGATTCGGTAGCAGGGCTTAACCCCAGCGCGACATGGATTATCTTGCTATTTGTGTATGCCGCGATCGCTTCCTTGTTGCCAGTATGGATGCTTTTGCAACCTCGTGATTACATCAATGGCTTGCAGCTATTTGTGGGGCTTGGCCTATTGTATGTGGCGGTACTGATTTCTAACCCCACCGTCATTGCTCCTGCGATTAATTCCAATGTACCCGAGGGGACACCGTCAATGATTCCCTTGCTGTTTGTGACCATTGCTTGTGGCGCAATTTCTGGGTTCCATGGTTTGGTGTCGTCGGGGACAACCTCCAAGCAGCTCAATAAAGAAAGTGATGCTCGCTTTGTGGGTTATTTTGGTGCCGTGGGTGAAGGATCCCTGGCCCTGGCAGCCATCATCGCGGCTTCTGCCGGATTTGCTTCCTTGGCCGATTGGCAAGCGCTGTACCACTCTTTTGGGGAGGGCGGCGTCAATGCCTTTGTCCAGGGCGGGGCGGCCATCATTCAGGGGGGGATTGGTATTGATGCTGAGGTATCCGCAACTTTGTTGACCGTGATGGCCGCGCTATTTGCAGGAACCACCATGGATACTGGGTTGCGTTTGCAGCGTTATATCTTCCAAGAGTGGGGTGAGATCTACAACATCGAGTCCTTTAAAAAGCCTGTGCCCGCGACCTTATTGGCCGTGGCTACCTGCTTGTTACTGGCATTTGGTGCTGGTGGCGCGAGTGGCTCGGGCGGTCTGCTGATTTGGCCCTTGTTTGGTACTACCAACCAATTACTGGCAGGTCTGACTTTGCTTGTGATTGCCGTGATGTTGGTACGTCGTCGTGTTAACACCGCCATTGTGGTTTGGCCGCTGACCTTTTTGCTGATTATGACTTTAGCTGCCTTGGTTCTGCAGTTGATTGAGTTCTACCAAAAAGGTGATTGGTTCTTGCTGATTTTAGACCTGGTTGTGCTGGTCGCTGCTATTTTGGTCACGCTCGAGTGCGTGAGCGCGCTGCGACGTGAAAAGGCCAAAGCACAAGAAGCCATCGGCTAGCCATTAGTAAGCATACTTGCGAGCTAATAATCAGGCCGTATACCATAAATGGTGTACGGCCATTTTTATGGAGTTGAGTATGAAATCTGCCTGGGAAAAGTTTAAAACTTTCAGTAAAAAAGCTAATGAGCTGAGTACTCAGTTTTATTATGCCCCCTACCGAGCGGCAATTGCCCGCGCCAAAAGAGAAGAAGATGATCTTTTTATGCTGTTGGTTTTTGCGGAGATGATGGGCATGCCTAATCCAGCCTCATGGTATACGCTAGAATTACAACCCATATTGCTTGAACGCTTTCATGAGTGGCATACGCGCATGGGCATGGAGCGTTCACCTTTAGATCACTTTCGGTGCTGCTAATGGCTACAGATATTTCTCGGGCGTTAGCCCACAAGCGGGTTCTTTTGATTGGTGGAAAAGGGGGGGTGGGCAAAACCACAGTATCTTCATCTCTGGCGGTGCATGCGGCACAACAAGGGCGAAAGGTGTTGCTGGTTTCTACCGATCCTGCGCACAGTCTGAGTGATATTTTTGCACGTACTATCGGTCCACAAGAAGTCCATGTCAGCCCTAATTTGTACGTCTGCGAAATTGACCCAGAAAAAGAGGTTGATGCTTATCTAGACCGAGTGTTGAATCAAATGCGTCGGTATGCGGGCTATGATCAGGTGCATGAGTTGCAGCGTCATCTGAGGCTGTCACGCTCGTCACCAGGGGCCCAAGAGGCAGCGCTGCTAGAGCGGATCTCACAGCTTTTAGATAGTGGTTTAGCACACTATGATCTAATTATTTTTGATACAGCGCCCACCGGCCATACGTTGCGGTTATTGAGTTTGCCCGAGGTTATTGCAGCTTGGACAGATGGACTGCTGCGACATAACCAGCGATCAGAACAATTGGGCAAGGTCTTGGCCCACC
>JAJYTK010000152.1 GCA_021793095.1 Pseudomonadota bacterium | reverse complement strand
ATCCAGCATGCGATCCGCCTCATCCAAGATGAGGGTCTGTACCTGTTGTAGCTGGACCCGACCAGAATTTAAATGATCCATTAAACGACCGGGGGTCGCGACCAACACATCCACCGGACGGGATAACGCCCGTAACTGATCGCGATAGGAGACCCCACCCACCACCACGGCCACATGAAAGCCGGCCTGTGCCGCCGCAAACTCTTTGGCAGCTTGGCCCACCTGCATGGCCAACTCGCGGGTAGGTGCCAGCACCAATACTGATACCGGGGCGGGCCCTGCCGCTGCTGGGCGCTGACGGGCACGGCGACCACGCCCCTCGCGACCGCGCTCACCGGCATGATGATCACGTGCTCCGCGGCCCGCACGCGGCGCGCCTGCTGGAGCGGCCTCTGCGGCGGCTGGACTCGACGCTGCCGCAGCCTGCTGCCGGGCCTGCAACACACGTTGGATCGCTGGCAACATAAAGGCGGCGGTTTTGCCGCTGCCGGTTTGGGCAGAAACCATCAGATCACGACCCTGCAAGGCCTTGGGCAAGGCAGCAGTTTGTACTGGAGTGGGCGTGCGGAAACCGATTTTTTCCAGAGTGGAAAGCAAAGAAGGCGAAACGCCTAAAGACTTAAAAGACATGATTTTCCTTTGCTGCAGACGCAGCAATTGATTTATTGGCAAGCATCGGGCCGACCAATAAACCAAAAAAGCACACAAAGGAAATCGTGGCCTGGGGAGGTCAAAAAACGCGATGACATGGGGGCGACGCACTCGGTCGCACCGCAAAATTCTCGCACAGGCGACACGCAATAGCAAGAAATCACATTAAAACCACACTCAGGGGGGGCAAGCCTCGCGCGGTGGGTGCTGACTCACACCGCGCGCCTCGGGCAACGGCCTTAGAAGGGGATATCATCCCCCATATCGGCAAAGCTATCCATGCCGCCGTCATCCCCAAAGCCCCCCGACTGTCGGGGCTGTTGACCGCCCCCCTGGCCACCGCCCTGCCCGCCCTGAGGGGCTGCACTGGGACGGGGGCTTTGATCAAAGGAGTCCCCAAAATCACCGCTGCTATCCCCACGCCCGCCCAGCATTTGCATCTGCTCGGCCACAATTTCAGTGGTATAGCGCTCGACGCCGTCCTGCCCGGTCCATTTGCGGGTACGCAAACGCCCCTCGATATAAACGGGACGCCCTTTGCGTAAATACTCGCCCGCAATTTCTGCCAAACGACCAAACATCACCACACGGTGCCATTCGGTTTCCTCGCGGCGCTCGCCCGTGTTGCGATCACGCCAATTAAACGAAGTCGCTATCGACAAATTGCACACCGCGCTGCCCTCGGCGCTGTAGCGCACCTCGGGATCGCGACCGAGATTACCCAACACAATTACCTTGTTTACAGAAGCCATAATTTTTCCTGTTTAAATAAATCGCAACCTAATATTCGCCTTTGACGCATTGACCTTTGAGGCATTGGCCTTTGAGGCATTGTACTCATAATTCTGCGCGCACCCACTCAGTATGAGCCACTGATCCTAGCCTTTTCAATGCGCCCTAAGAAAACTTGAGTGTAAGCCGACGGGTACTCAACCACCAAAGGGCGACCAAGACCACACTGATGTAAAAACCACCCAGTGGACCCACCCACCGAATCATGGCTCCCCCCACCGCGGCACCAAAAAACACCCCCAGCGACTGTGCGGTGTTGTACACCCCTAGGGCCAAACCACGCTCTTGGACAGAGGCCACCCGCGATACCAATGAGGGCTGCAACGCCTCTAAGGTATTGAACGCAGAAAAGAACAGCCACAATACCACCGCCAACCACCAAAAATGATGTTGCGCGGCAAAGAAAGCCAAGGTGGACAGCCCTAATAAGGCCACCGCCCAGCGCAGCATACGGGTATGTTGGCGACGCGACTCGATGTAAAACACCCAGCCAAACATCACCACAAAAGAGCACAGCATGACGGGCAGATATACCTTCCACAGCTGATCGGCCGACACCCCCATTTCACGTGCCAAAATCGGTGGCATGGACACAAAAAAGGTCATCAGCACCGCATGCAGCACAAACACCCCGCCATTGAGGTGCCACAACCCTGCATTGCCCATCACCGCCCGGAACGCCGAGCGATCGGCCCCCATGGCCTGCCCGCTGGGATCAAAATCAGGGACCCCCCACACGGCCAACAGCAGACATAAAAAGCCCAGCAAGCTGATCACCCAAAACAGTCCAGAGAGCCCAAACTGCCCCACAATCACTGGGGAGATCACCAAAGACAAGGCAAAGGACAAACCAATGGACATGCCAATCATGGCCATGGCGCGGGTGCGTACCTCGGGTCGGGTGGCATCTGCCACCCAAGCGGTAATGGCTGCAGACACAGCCCCCAGCCCCTGCAAGATCCGCCCCACAATAATGCCATCGATGGTCTGCGCCAACGCGGCCACCACCCCACCGATGATAAACACGACCAATCCTGCCACCACCACTGGCCGGCGCCCAAAACGATCCGCTGCCATCCCCAACGGAATCTGCATGATCGCCTGAGTCAGCCCATACGCCCCCAGCGCCACACCGACACGCAAGCTGTTATCCCCCCCTGGGATGCTTTGTGCCAAGACCGCAAATACCGGGGTCAACAAAAACAACCCAAACATACGGGTCGCAAAAAGCAATGCCAAACGGATGCTGGCCTTGCGCTCTATTGGTGACAGGGACAACCGCTGCTTTTTCTGTCGGCTGCCGCCTGCATTGACATCTGCTGAACTCATCAAACTCTCTTTACTCGCTCAAAAACAACTTAGGCCTTTAGTTCACATTTATCAGCCATGCGCGTTATATTAGTAGATTGACTTGAAAATGCCTAATTATGACTTAAAACATGCAAGCCATTCGCATACGCGGTGCACGTACGCACAATCTAAAAAATATCTCTGTTGATATTCCCCGCCACCAACTCATTGTGATCACCGGCCTATCGGGCTCGGGTAAATCCTCACTGGCCTTTGATACCCTCTATGCTGAGGGTCAGCGCCGCTATGTAGAAAGCCTCTCGGCCTATGCGCGGCAATTTTTACAAATCATGGACAAACCCGATGTGGACCTCATCGAGGGGTTGTCCCCGGCCATTGCCATCGAGCAAAAAACAGCAGGGCACAATCCGCGCTCAACCGTCGGCACCACCACAGAGATTCACGACTATTTACGCTTGCTCTATGCGCGGGTGGGCACCCCTTATTGTCCCACGCATCACCTGCCTTTGCAGGCCCACAATGTGAGCCAAATGGTTGATGCACTCTACGAATGGCCAGCTGAAACACGCATCGCCATCCTCGCCCCCCTCACCGATGAGATCGAGGCGGGCTACTCACATCTGCGCATTCAGCTGCAAGCACAGGGGTTTATCCGCGTACGCATCAATGGCCACATGCATTTACTCGAAGAGGATTGGGACGAGGAAGCACACCCCATCCATGAGCTACAAATAGTGGTGGATAGATTGCGCCTACGGGGCGAGCATCGCCAACGCCTCAGCGAGAGTATAGAAACCGCCCTTGATGCCGGTGGCGGACGGGTATTGCTCTTAAATATGGATGCCCCCAGCGATCATGGCAGCAGCGACAGCAATGCCCACCACAACGACGGCAGTGACAACGCGGCCACCTTGGCTTTTTCTAATCACTTTGCCTGCCCGCGTTGTGATGTGCTCTTGCATGCCCTCGAGCCCCGCCTATTTAGCTTTAATAATCCCACAGGGGCTTGCAGCACCTGCAATGGCATGGGCAAGGTCGAGCGCTTTGACCCCCAACAGGTGGTGCCCTTCCCCCATCTGGGGCTGGCCAACGGGGCCGTGTACGGCTGGGACCGACGCAATGCCTTTACGGCTAACGTACTGCAAAGAGA
>JAJYTK010000151.1 GCA_021793095.1 Pseudomonadota bacterium | reverse complement strand
GCCGCGTAGTTAGCCAGCTTGGCCAAGGTTTTGGTGGGGCCTATGCCCACGCCGGTCGGTAGCCCGGTGGCCTGCAAGACCCGTTGCTGCGCCTGTCGGCACAAGGCGGTGGGATCATCGCTGCAGTGCAGCTGTGCAAAGGCCTCGTCAATAGAGTAGACCTCGACCTGGGGCAGGCTGTCTTGGAGGGTGCGCATCACCCGATCACTGAGGTTGGCGTAGAGTGCATAGTTGCTGCTAAAGACGGCCACCCCCTGGCGTTTTAAAAGGGGGCGTACCTCGTGATAGAGGGCGCCCATCTGGACCCACTGGCGAGCCCGCCGACAGCGTGCGATCACACAGCCGTCATTGTTGGAGAGCACCACAATAGGGCGATGGCGTAGGTCAGGGCGAAACAGGCGCTCGCAGTTGGCATAAAAGCTGTTGCAATCAAAAAGGGCATACAACGTCATCGCTAGGTATCGTCAGGATAAGGTCTGGTGGCGGCGGATGCTATGGCGCACCACCCCCCAGATATAAAAATCATCCTCGGGCTGGAGGGTGATGGGCGAATAGGCGGGGTTTTCGGCATGTAATTCTAGTTGGTGGTGCCGTCGGTGCAGGCGGCGCACCAAAGGCTCGCCATGCAGGGCGGCGATGACAATATGATCATGGCGTGCGGTCAGCGCACGATCGACGATGAGCCAGTCATTGTCATAGATGCCGGCGCCGATCATGCTGTCGCCCGAGGCGCGCACTATGTAAACATGAGGGGCCTGAATGTCGAGTAAGTCATCGAGCGAGATAGGGGCCTCGACATGATCCTGAGCCGGGCTGGGAAACCCACAGCACACGCGATTGCTATAGCGCGGCAGCTGTTGTTTAGAGGGGTGTAGGGGCACGGCCGAGACCAGCCACTCGCGCTGGAGGGGGCGTGCGGGCAAAGACGGACACTGTCGTGTATGGGGTGGATGAATAGACGGCATAAGCACTCATATACTGTATGTTTATACAGTATAATTTAGGGCTAATTACGGGGCGCGTCAAGCTTTTTTGTGCTGTCTTGGCTGGGGTTTGTTAAATTGGTGGTATGCGGGGTGGTTTGCGGGATGGTTTGCGAGGTGGTTTGCGTGCGTGTGTGTGGGGGGCGCTGGGGCACGCCGATGCGTGGACGCGAGAGTGCGTTGCCAGGGGAATTTTAGTAGTATTGTTTTTGTCCTTTAGGCCTCGATTAAAAAAAACAATGAATGATGGCTTTCTAGCTTGTCGTTTAACTGTTCGTTTAACGCAATTTTTCCAATATTTTTAGTGAAGTATTAATGACAGTAAACAGTGTGAATCAAAAGGTTGATAACGCGGTCAGTGCGCAGGAGTATAAACAGGCCATGCGCCATCTGGCCGGTGCCGTGAGTGTGATTACCGTGACCCATGAGGGCGAGCGCGGGGGGTTGACTGCGACCTCAGTGGCCTCGGTGGCGGCCGAGCCGGCCGAACTATTGGTATGTGTGAATCAGAGCACCGATACCTGGGGGTTGTTAGAGCGCAGTGGGCATTTTGCTGTCAACGTCCTGACCGTCGATCAGGTCGATGTGGCAGAGCGTTTTGCCGGGGTGGGTCAATTACAGGGTGATGCGCGCTACGGCAACGAGGACTGGGTACAGACCGAGAGCGGGGTGTGGGTATTGCGCAGTGCGGCCGCCGCCCTCGTATGCAATGTGGACGAGGTGCTGTTACGGCATAGCCACGCCCTGATTTTAGGGCGTGTGCACGAGATTTATCATCAGCCTGTCGAGCCTTCTACACAGCCGTTGGTGTATTGGCAGGGGCAGTTTGCTTCATTGACGCCCACAGGCCGTCGTCCGACCAAAAACTAGGGGCTCGCCCCACACCCCGCACGCGGATACGCGCAGGTGCAGATGCAGGTACCGATGCAGAGGCTGCGCCCCACACCCTGCACGCGGATACGCGAGTGGGTGTGCTTATTTGGCCGAGGTGGATGAGGTTGAGTGCAAGAGATTGGGTTGCTGCAAGGTCTCGTGTAGCCATTGGGTGAGCTGGCGACTGGCGTCGTCGGCTGCTTGGCCAAAGACGGGGATGACCTGTTCTAACTGCACCCCATCAGTGACGGGTCGTTTGACATAAACAGGGTGGACGGCCAGGATTTTGCCGGTTTGACGATTGATCAGCTGCGCGTTGAGCTGGACATGGACCACCGGCTGCCCGTCATCATAATGCACCTGAAAACGATAGAGATGGGTCTGCAAGACCAGCTCAGGAGCGCCGCTTTCACCACTAAACGTCATGGCATAGACCAACTGAGTGTCTAATAATGCCTGCGCAAAGCGCTCGCGCAGTAATGCGGGGGCGGTATCCACCCAAGCGGCCCCATCATAGGCGCGCAGCTCGTGGCCCTCGGGGTTGACCAAGATGCGCTGCGTGCTGAGTGTGCGGTTGGCATAGGGGGTGAGCAGTTGCAGCGTATAAGGGGCCGGCTCGCCAAGGGGCTCCAGCGCCGTGGTGGGCAGTTCGTAATGATTGAGCTGAGGCGACTCGGGCAGGATATTGCAGGCGCTGAGTAACGCCACCCCGAGTCCGATGATGAGGCCGCGCAAGGCACCTTGGCCTATGCCCAGGCGTTGCCATAGTGTAGGGGCTGATTGCGTGACAGCGTGTAGACAAAGGCGAATCATGGGCGAAACTCCTGGATGTTGTCTTTGCCGAGCAGGAACTCAGCGGGGTTTTCATTGATGCGCTCGGTGAGGAAGTTGATATTTTCAATGGCTTGGCGCAATGATTGCATGGTGGGCTCGAGCAAGGCAAAGCCAGTGCTGCCCTCAGCAATGGCATCGGCATTGGACTCGACCAAGGATTTAACCGTGTTTGTGGTTTCCTCGATATTGCGCATGGCCTCGTCAGCGCGTTCAAGGATGCCCGCCCCTTGATCGCCCACTAGCTGACGCACGGTGGCCATGGTCTGATGGATTTCTGCGCTGGTGTCATCCAAGCTGGCGATGAGTTGCGGTAGCCCCTCACTGCTATGAGCGAGCTGTTCTAGTAGTGTTTCCAGCTGAGCGAGACTGCTGCTGATCTTGTCGGCATTGTCACTGGAGAGGAAATTGTTGGCATTGGTGATGAGCTGGGTGATGTTGGTCATCAGGTCTTCGCCACTGGACATGAGCTGTGTCAGGGACGAGGGGGTCGCCATGATGGTCGGCAACTCGTCATTGCTGGCGGTGAGCGGGGGGGCGCTGGGGTCACTGCCGTAGAGCTCGATCACCGCGGCACCGGTAATGCTGGTGACTGCCAGTCGGGCGCGGGTGCTGGCACTGACCGGGAGGGTTTCGCGGACGTTGATGTGGACGAGCACTCTACCGATGTTGTCTGGGTCTAACTCCATGAGGGTGACCTCGCCGACCTTGATGCCGTTGTATTGCACGGCGCTGCCTCGGCTCAAGCCGCTGATGGGTTCTGTAAAGACGACCTGGTATTCCTTGACAGCAGAGTCACGGCCTGCTTTGGTCATCCATAGAGAAAAGACAACCGCGGCAACCGCCACAATGAGGGTAAAAAGGCCAACCAGGAGATGATGTGCACGAGGTTCCATATCAAGAGCTCTCCAGCCTGCGTTCCTGGGCTTTTTGAGCCGCCCGACCGCGCGGGCCATTAAAGTATTCCTGTACCCAGGGGTTATCAAATTTTTCAACATTCGCCAAACTATCGTTGACGATGACGTGTTTGTCTGCCAAAACCGCCACGCGGTCGCAGATGGTGTATAGCGTGTCCAGATCGTGGGTCACGATGAAAACGGTCAAACCCAGCGCATTGCGCAAAGTGAGTGTGAGCTGGTCAAACTCGCTGGCCCCAATGGGATCCAAGCCTGCGGTGGGCTCATCCAGAAATAGGATGTCTGGGTCCAAGGCCAGCGCACGCGC
>JAJYTK010000150.1 GCA_021793095.1 Pseudomonadota bacterium | reverse complement strand
TGTATCTATTTGTGGATGCCATCGAGCGTGCAGGCAGCACAGATCCTGTTGCCATTCGTGATGCACTCGAAGAGACCGAGGGCTTTGTAGGGACCACAGGGGTGTTTAATTTTGCCCCCGATGATCACTTGGGTCTCGATCTGACAGCTTTCCGGATGCTTGAGGTGCGCGACGGTGGTTGGGTCATCGTTGAGGACTAATACACCGTAGTTTGTTTGTGGTTTGGCAGCGGGTGAGGGCCTGCTGCCAAACGCTTATCGTCTGCATGGGTAGAGGGGCTCTGAATGTCTGAGTTTCTACAGTTTTTCTTATCGGGTTTGGCGGTGGGCGCAGTATACGCCCTGGTCGCCTTGGGCTTTACAATTATTTATAACGCCTCTGATGTGGTCAATTTTGCCCAGGGTGAGTTTGTCATGTTGGGGGGGATGATCACCGCAACCGCATTTGCGGCCGGTTGGTCATTGCCGTTTGCGGCACTATTTGCCGTGATATTCACCGCGCTGGTGGGGATTGCGCTCAATAAATTTGCGATCGAGCCTGCTCGCGGGGCACCGGTGGTGAGCATCATCATTATCACGATCGGTGCATCCATCTTTGTGCGCGGGCTGACTCAGGTATTTCTGGGCAAGCAGCTCTATCGTTTTCCCGCTTTTACAGGTGAGGCTCCAATACGTATTTTGGGGGCGACGATTGTCCCTCAAAACCTATGGGTATTTTTCGGCGCTATTTTAATTTTTGTGCTGCTTTGGTTGTTTTTTAATAAAACTCTGTTGGGCCGTGCGGTGCTGGCGACGGCAAACAATCGTATCGCAGCGTTATTGGTGGGGGTCAACACCAACTATGTGATGACATTGTCATTTGCCGTTTCAGCGGCGATTGGTGCCTTGGCTGGGGTATTGGTGACGCCAATTACATTGACCAGTTTTGATATTGGCATGACGATGGCGCTCAAGGGGTTTGCAGCGGCCATGTTAGGGGGCATGGGCAATCCCAAAGGAGCTTTGGTAGGGGGCATTGTGCTGGGCTTGCTCGAGTCTCTGACTGCTGGCTATATCAGCTCGCAGTATAAAGATGCCGCGGCCTTCGTGGTCATTTTGGCCGTGCTCTTCTTTATGCCTCAGGGGTTGTTTGGGGCCAGAACATCTGCAGAGAGGGTCTAACCATGAAAGTTTCACCTCGTGTTGTCACCCTTGTTGTGCTGTTGCTGTTGGTGGTCATCGCCCCTTTGTTTTTTTCCTCCTCTTACCATTTCCGGGTCGGTTCATTGGTATTGATGAATACCATCGCGGTGATGGGCATCATGATTTTGACGGGTTTTGTGGGTCAAATCAGTTTGGGGCATGCAGGGTTTATTGGCATTGGCGCCTATAGTTGTGCCTTGGCACCTAAACTCATTGGGTTGCCTGTATTCCTATCCGCCATTTTAGGGGCCGTGATTTCAGCCATTATTGCCTGGATTGTCGGGCGCCCGATCTTGCGATTGCGTGGCTACTATTTGTCGGTGGCGACGTTAGGGTTTGGGATTTTGGTGTCCATGGTTTTGACCAATGAGAGCTGGTTGACCGGCGGCCCCGATGGGATGGAGGTCCCCAACTTGGCCTTACGCGCTTGGTTAGGCAGTATTGGTATTAAGCTCAGCAACGCGCAGTTTTGGTATGCCTTTAGCGCCATTATGATGTTATTGGGCGCGGTGATTGCGCTCAACCTGCAATATAGCGCCACCGGTCGTGCGTTGCGTGCGTTGCATGATTCTGAGGTGGCTGCCGCCACCATTGGGGTAGATGTCGCTCGGTACAAGCTCAAGGGCTTTGTGATCTCTGCGGTATATGCTTCTTTTGCAGGCTCTTTGTTGGCCATGCAAAACCGCTATGTCACCCCTGATCTTTCCAGCTTTATGCACTCTATAGAGATAGTTACGATGGCTGTTTTGGGTGGGGCGGCGTCTGTGCTGGGATCGTTGTTTGGGGCGACGATTCTGACAGCGTTGCCTCAGGTGCTGACCTTTTTACAAGAATACGAACAAATCGCTTTGGGGCTAATTATGATGTTGGTCATGATTTTCTTGCCCAATGGCGTGTTGCCTAGCCTGATTCGACTGGTACGTGGGAGGGCCTAATGAATTTATTAGAGGTTAATAATATTGGCATTTCCTTTGGTGGGGTCAAGGCAGTCAATGGCGTGAGCTTTGCCCTTCAAGAGGGACGCATCCTATCGGTGATTGGCCCTAATGGCGCCGGTAAAACCACCTTGTTCAACATGCTATCGGGGATCTACCACCCCATGACGGGCCAGGTGCGCTTGGCTGGCCATGAGGTGACGGGCATGCCTGCTCATTTATTGGCCCGCTTAGGGATGTCACGTACCTTTCAAAATCTGCAGGTGTTTCCCAACATGACCGTCTTGGAAAATGTGGCTTCTGGCTTTCATTTACAAGAGCGCGGTTCTTTACTGGCTGATTTATTGCGGCTGCCCTCGGCCAAGCAACGCATCCGTGATTCCGAAGAGCGGGCCTACGCATTGCTCGAGCGGGTGCGCCTAGAGCAGGCCGCGCACCGCATGGCCAGTGCTTTGTCTTATGGTTCCCTCAAACGATTAGAAATTGCACGGGCATTAGCTTTAGAGCCCCGCCTTTTGTTATTAGATGAGCCAGCTGCGGGCTGTAATGCCGTAGAAACAGCAGAAATTGAGCGCTTAGTGGCTGAGGTGGCTGAGAGTGGGATTGCCATTTTATTGGTAGAGCATGACATGAAGATGGTCATGCGAATCTCACAGCATATCGTTGTGCTGGATCATGGTGAAAAAATTGCCGAAGGAACACCCCAAGAGGTCTCAGCCAACCCACGCGTGATTGAAGCCTATTTAGGGGTGAGTGCCACAGAAGAGGGGGTCATCTAATGCTTGCAGTCAGTAAATTGCGTTCGAGTTATGGGCGTATTGAGGTATTACACGGTATTGACCTTGAGGTAAATTCTGGCGAGACAGTGGTGGTCATCGGGGCCAATGGGGCGGGTAAAACCACGCTCTTGCACTGTATGACGGGTATCCAACCGATACAGGATGGCAATATTGTCTTTCGCGGTGAAAACCTCAATCAGGTGCCGGCCTATAAACGCGTGCAACGCGGGTTGGCATTATCACCCGAGGGGCGGCAGATTTTTACCAATCTGACGGTTGAGGAGAATCTGCGCCTTGGGGCTTATCTTTATACCGATGAACGGGTTGAAAAAGATATGCAGGATGCTTATCACCTATTCCCGGTATTGCGAGAAAAGCGCAACGATCTGGCGGGTGGGCTGTCGGGCGGTCAACAACAAATGTTGGCCATTGCGCGTGCCTTGCTCAGTCGCCCCGCTTGTTTATTACTAGATGAGCCCAGTATGGGTTTAGCGCCCCTATTAGTAGAGCAGATTTTTGCGGTGATTAATGATCTAAAAGATCTTGATGTCACGGTATTATTAGTCGAGCAAAATGCTTATGGTGCGCTAAAGATTGCCGATCGGGGTTATGTGATGGAGGCCGGCGAAATCACCATGACCGGTCAGGCCCAAGAGCTCATCGAAGACCCACGTGTGCGCTCTGCCTATTTAGGGATCTAGTCTTGGTTCTGTTAGCATATGGGTATGAGTCATGTACCTATCGCTACTGAGGGCTCGGGTGCCCCAAACACGTCGTCTCGGGATGGCTACCGAGCCGCGGCACAACGTCTCGTCCAAGAGGTGCTATCGCGGGATAGCATCTCGGCAGCCTCTTTTATTGTGACCCTATATGGCGATGTGGTTGAGCCACGGGGTGGGGTGTTGTGGATGGGCAGCATGATACAGGCTGCGCAGGCCTTGGGCATCACTGAAAACCAGGTGCGTACCGCGGTGTCGCGATTGGTCCGTGCAGGGCAGTTCCAAGGCGAGCGCATTGGC
>JAJYTK010000149.1 GCA_021793095.1 Pseudomonadota bacterium | reverse complement strand
ATTGATTTTTCTCAACGCGAAGAAACCTCAGAAACCTACACGCCCAACCAGACGCCAAATACGGCTGCGGTACGCAGTGAGCAACAACAAACATCCATTGATAATCAGCCGGGACTCGCTCAGGGCGTCCCTGGCGCTTTGAGCAACCAACCCCCCGCCCCAGCCACGGCACCCATAGAGACCACACCCGACAATGAAGCCCCTACCGAGGGCCAAGATACTCAAACCACCCAAACTCCAGACGCCACCGGACAGCTGCTGAGTGCTTTAGAAGAAAGTCAGCGCCAAGCCCCTCAAGCCAATGCACGTAATGAAATCATTCGTAATTACGAGGTTGATCGGCTCATTCGACATGTCAAAGGCGCACAAAATCAGCTCAAGCGGCTATCCATTGCTGTCGTGGTTAATGAGCGTCGTATTGATGACGAATGGCAACCCTTGAGCCCTGAGGAGCTCGATAAATTACAGTCGCTGGTTCAGCAAGCTGTCGGTTATCAGGCTGAGCGCGGCGATACCATCAGTGTCGTCAATACCCGCTTTAGCGATGCGGACCAAGATAAAGGCACTCATTTCCTAGAAAAATATGACCTCATTGAAATGGCCTTCTCACTTATCAAGTACCTATTACTCGCACTGCTTTTCTTTGCGGTTTGGCGCATTGTTATCCAACCCCTCATCCAAAATGGGATGAATGCCTGGGCTCAAGCACAAGCGCTTCGCGAACAACAAGAGGAGCATGTTAAACGCGAACAATCTGTTCAAGCGCGTGCCGCTGAAATCAACCGTTATGAGCAAAACTTGCATACCGCCCGCAGCATGGCAGAAAAAGACCCACGCGCCGTTGCCATGGTACTGCGGGCATGGATGAATAAAGAGCAAAGCAATGACAACCCAAAACGATAAAGACGCTCTGCGAGACAGCGCTATTTTGATGATGGCGCTTGGTGAGGACGCTGCGGCCGAAGTATTTCGGTATTTAAACCCACGCGAAGTCCAAGCCCTAGGGATGGCCATGGCACAACTGCGGCAAGTAACCCGTGCTGATATGGACCAAATTTTGGAAGATTTCCGTGCCGAAGCAGATCAATTTATGGCCGTCACATTGGATTCGGACGAATTCATTCGTTCGGTGCTTAACAAAGCACTTGGCGAGGACAGAGCCGCGGGCATTATCGAAGACATTCTTGACAGTAGTGATGGCGACAGTGGCGGCATTGACGCTCTCAACTGGCTGGATGCGGGCAGCGTCGCCGAGCTGATCAGTGACGAACACCCCCAAATCATCGCCACTATTTTGGTTCACTTAGAGCGCGATCGCGCCGCCGATATTTTGATTGAACTGCCTGAACGTTTACGCGATGACGTGGTGTTGCGTATTGCTACCTTTGGTGGAGTACAGCCCAATGCCCTCCAGGAGCTCACTGATGTTTTAAATAAAATGCTCTCCGGCCAGGGTGCCAAACGCAGCAAAATGGGCGGACCCCGCACAGCGGCTGAAATCCTCAACTACATGAGCTCTGCCAACGAAGAGGCCATCGTCGAGAATCTACGAGATATGGATAATGACTTAACTGAGCGCATTGTTGAGGAAATGTTTGTCTTTGAAAACCTGATAGATATCGAAGACATGGCCATACAGCTCATTATCAAAGAGATAGAAACAAGCGCTTTGGCCGTCGCCCTCAAAGGTGCGACTGATGAATTGCGCGAAAAGTTCTTCCGCAACATGTCCAGCCGCGCTGCGGATATGCTACGTGAAGACATCGACGCCCAAGGCCCCATCCGCATGTCTCGTGTAGAAGAGGAGCAAAAGGCCATTGTCGAGGTTGCTCGGCGCTTGGCCGAAGTCGGTCAAATCACCTTAGGAGGCCTGGGAAGCGATGACTATATCATCTGATCAAAACAACGACTGGCGCCCTTGGGTCATGCCAGCAATGACGAGGAAACCGACTCAACCCACAATTAAGTCGGACGTTAATCCCTCCTCGCCCTCCCGACCCACCGCAGAAACTTTGCGTCGTGCTCTCGAGGAAATACAACAAGCCCGCACCCGAGCGCGTGAAAAAGGTCATGCCGAGGGTCTGGCTCAGGGCAAAGAGCAAGGTCAGCGAGAAGGATTTGAACAGGGTAAAACCCAAGGCTATCAAGAAGGTTTTCAAAAAGGCTACCAAGAAGGATTGGAACAAGCCCATGCTGAGCTCCGTCAGCAGCAACAGCAACAAATCGCCCATTTTGAATCTTTATTTACCCAGGCCAGTGACGAATTACAGCGACTGGATGAGGTCATGGGCGAATCTCTGGTGAGCCTATGTTGCACCATCGCTGCACATATTTTGCAACGCGAGATTCAAGCTCGCAACTATGATTTGTTTCCACTCATTCAACAATCACTACGCCATTTACTGGATGAGCAACCCGTCCAAATCCACATCCACCCTGATGACTATGCGGCACTTGCAGATCATCCCGAGTGGCGTGCGCACTGGCAGCTGCAGCCTGACCCCGAGCTCACCCCATGCAGTGTAAAAATATACGCCCCATGGGGCGCGGTAGATGCCCAACTAAGCACGCGTTGGCAAGAAATCATCAAAGCATTGCTGCCCGAATCTGCCTTGAATGAAACTGCCCTCTCATCCAAGCTTTGGAGACGCTGGACCAGTCATGAACACTGATAACGGTTTTCCAAGACGCAGTCTAGACATCCTCAATTTAGCGCAGCAACGCATAACTCAGGTTCCGCGACTACGGCGCCAAGGCCGAATCGTCCGTGCGACCGGCTTGATCTTAGAAGCAACTGGGCTCAATTTATCAGTAGGCGCCGCCTGTCAAATCCATACCCCCCACGCCCCCCAACTCTGG
This sequence comes from Pseudomonadota bacterium, assembly GCA_021793095.1. Classification (GTDB taxonomy): domain Bacteria; phylum Pseudomonadota; class Gammaproteobacteria; order Burkholderiales; family Burkholderiaceae_B; genus Paenalcaligenes. The sequence goes on along the minus strand of JAJYTK010000149.1, from coordinate 1,089 downwards.
TCGGACGCTGAGGTGGTCGGCTTTGCAAATGGCACCACCTATCTGATGCCCTTGCAACCGTTATCCAACATTGAGCCTGGCGCTGCCATCCGCACGCTGGATGCCCCTATCCTCCCTTTGCGCATTGATATAAAAGCACCCGGGAATATCTCGGACAATACTCCTGCGCGAGCATTGCCCGTAGGCCCCCAGTTACTCGGACGCGTCTTGGATGGCGCCGGACAACCTTTGGATGACCAAGGGCCTTTAGACGGCCCTGTTGCCGCGCTGCACAGCCCACCCATTAACCCATTACAACGCCCGCCTATCACTGACGTGTTGGATGTGGGCATCCGTGCCATCAACGGTTTACTCACGGTGGGCCGTGGGCAGCGCATGGGCCTCTTTGCCGGCTCTGGAGTTGGAAAAAGTGTGCTTTTAGGCATGATGGCACGGTTTACACAAGCCGACGTTGTGGTCGTCGGCCTCATCGGAGAACGGGGCCGAGAGGTGCGGGAATTTATTGATCAAAACCTCGGTCCTGAGGGATTAAAGCGTTCTGTTGTCGTCGCCGCCCCAGCGGATGTGTCTGCCTTATTGAGATTGCAAGCCGCGCGTTATGCCACACGTATCGCTGAACATTTTCGAGATACCGGCCACCATGTGCTTTTGATTATGGACTCATTGACGCGTTACGCAATGGCGCAGCGTGAAATCGCCCTTGCACTCGGAGAGCCCCCCGCCACCAAAGGCTACCCTCCCTCAGTATTTAATTTATTGCCTGCATTGGTTGAACGTGCGGGCAACAGCCATGTGCATAGCAGACACGGCTCACTCACCGCTTTTTACACGGTATTGACCGAAGGCGATGATCAACAAGACCCCATTGCCGACGCCGCTCGGGCAATTTTAGATGGACACGTCGTACTGTCACGCGCATTGGCTGACAGTGGGCATTACCCCGCCATTAATATAGAAGGATCCATTTCTCGGGTGCTGGCGCAAATTGTGCCCCCCGAACAAAGACAACTCGTTAACCGCTTTAAACGTGATGCCTCACTGTATCAACGTAATCACGACCTCATCACAGTAGGCGCCTATGTACCCGGC
>JAJYTK010000148.1 GCA_021793095.1 Pseudomonadota bacterium | reverse complement strand
CAGATCGGTCTCAATCGTGCTGAGGTCCTTGCGTAAACGTTGCAGCTCTTGGCCACTGAGACGCACGGCTGCCTCTGGATTATGCTCGAGTGCATTGGTATCGCCAAGACGATTACGTGCCCCACTGATAGTAAAGCCCTCGTCATACAGTAAATGCCGTATGCGGCGTATGAGCAAAACCTCATGGTGTTGGTAATAGCGTCGATTACCCCGTCGCTTGACCGGGCGTAGTTGAGTAAACTCTTGTTCCCAATACCGTAATACGTGAGGTTTCACCCCGCAAAGCTCGCTGACCTCACCGATAGTGAAGTAACGCTTTGCTGGGATGGCTGGCAAACTAACGTTTTGTTCGGATTGACTCATTGATTATCCCCGCCCTCGACCGCAGATTTAAGTTTTTGACTGGCTTGGAAAGTAACCACACGACGTGCTGAAATGGGAATCTCTTCGCCTGTTTTTGGGTTTCTCCCGGGCCGAGGAGGCTTGTCACGAATGGTGAAGTTACCAAACCCTGAAATGCGGACCTCTTGGCCTTTTTCCAGGTGATTACTGATCTCGGCATAAAAGGCATCGACTAATTCTTTTGCCTCACGCTTATTTAAACCGACGCGTTCAAAAAGTATATCAGTCAAGCCTGCCTTGGTCAGCGTGCGATTTCCTATCGTCATGCTACCCCCTTATGCGCGCAAGCGCGCCTTGAACTGTGCTTCTAATGCATTAAATAATAATTTCATGCATTCATCAACCTGCTCATCAGCCAAAGTCTTGTGCGCATCTTGTAACCAGAAGCGCAGCGCCATACTTTGCTCGCTAGCATCTTGGGCCTCTTTCCACAGATCAAAGATACGGAAGTCTTGGACGATGCTCAAGATATCGTGCTTGGCGATGGTTTCGTTTAAGCAATCACGCACCTCTTGATAACTAATATCTGTGGCTATCCAAAAAGCCAAATCGCGTTGCACCACCGGCTGTCTAGAAATAATACCCGTCGGCGTCAGCAGCGCCTTGTGTTGCAGTGGCTCGAGATCTAGCTCAAATACAATCGGGGCATGCGATAATTCAAAATCGCGCACCCACTGTGGATGTATCTCGCCCAGCCAACCGATAGTATCCTCTCTCATCACTAACCGCGCACTGCGACCAGGGTGCAAAGCAGGATGGGCATCGGCGACAAAACGCACCTCTTGAATGCGGGGCCCAAATAAAGCCTCTACATCTGCTTTGACATCAAAGAAATCAACCCGACGCGCAGGCAACCCCCACTGCTCTCGATCAGCGTCTCCCCAAGCTGCACCCGCCAAACGTAAGGGCTGATTCACCCCTGCAACCGTCAACGCATCATCCTGGATATGATCATCCCGCCAAAATACACGCCCAATTTCAAATACACGAACTCTATTTTGACGACGTCGTGCATTGTATTGGATATTTTGTATGAGACCACCAATCAACGAGCTGCGCATCACAGAAAGATGGCTAGCAATAGGGTTTAATAAGCGGATAGGATCAGCATTGTTGGTGAGCTTTTTTTCCCATTGTTCATCAACAAAAGAGAAATTAACCACCTCTTGGTAGTCTAAAGCCGCTACGCGTGCTCGAATGTCATGTGCACTGACGGTTTCCTCAGAGGCGACATGCACCGTCGTACGCGCCACGGGGAGCTCATCGGGAATACGCTCAAACCCAATTATACGAGCCACCTCTTCGATGAGGTCTTCCTCGATATTAATATCAAACCGATAGCTAGGTGCAATCACGTGAAATACACCCCCTTGCTCTCGGTAGTTAAACTCTAGAGCGTCAAAGCAATGTTTGATCTCTGCCACTGAGATTGGAATACCCAGTATTTTTTCGCAGCGCGTATGACGCATGGTGACTTCTTTTTGTGCCGGGATTTCTAAAATCTGATCATCGATGGGCCCCACCTCACCGCCACAAATATCCACAACCAACTGAGTCATGCGTTCGAGATGCTCAACCACTGTTGCCGCATCCACCCCGCGCTCAAATCTATAACTGGCTTCTGATTGAAATTTTAAATCTCGTGCGCGGCCACGAATGGACTCGGGCCACCAAAATGCAGCCTCAATATAAATATTTTTAGTTTGCTCATTAACCGCGCTGTGCTCTCCCCCCATAATGCCCGCTAAACTTTGAGGCTGCCCATCGGAACAGATCACTCCAAAGTTTGGATTAAGTGTGATCTCTTGACCATTGAGCAGAACCAATTTCTCACCATCCCGCGCCCAACGCACCTCTAAATCTTGGCCTAATTTATCAAGATCAAATACATGGGTGGGACGGCCCAGTTCTAACAGCACATAGTTGGAAATATCTACCAGCACAGATAACGAGCGTTGGCCAGCACGTTCGAGTCGGCGCACCATCCAATCTGGTGTCTCTACCGCAGCATCTACATTGCGGATAATGCGCCCCGCAAACCGACCACATAAATTGCTGTCTTGCACACGGACGGGCAACGTCTCATGATGATCCAGCGCACACGGTGCAAAAGACGGCATTGCTAATTTAGCCTCGGTCAATGCAGCCACCTCACGCGCCACCCCGATCACGGATAGGCAATCCGCACGGTTGGGGGTCATCGACACCTCGATAATTTTCTCATCCAAATCAAGATAGGTGCGCAAGCAGGTGCCAATGGGGGCATCTGCCGGCAGCTCGAGCAACCCTTCAGCATCCTCACTAATGCCCAGCTCTTGGGCAGAACAAAGCATCCCGTGTGAGCTCACGCCTCGCATCTTGACAGGTTTGATTTGGAAATCCCCAGGTAAAGTAGCCCCTACCTTGGCCAAAGGTGCCTTGAGCCCCACGCGCGCATTGGGCGCCCCACAAACGATTTGCACAGGCTGATCATCGCCAATATCCACCATGCAAACACTCAACCGATCAGCATCGGGATGGGCGTCGACAGCGGTAATCTCAGCCACAACAATATTGTCAAAGGCTGGAGCAGCAGTGGTGCATTCTTCTACCTCTAAACCTGCCATGGTCAATTCGTGGCAGAGTGTATCGGTATCTATTGCTGGATTAACATAAGAACGTAGCCAAGACTCTGGAACTAACATTTTGGTGCTCTATTTCTGCGAGAATGAATGAAGGTGATCTGAGTTTAAATCACAGTAAAATTTCATACGAGGAAAAATTCATTTTTAAGCATTAAACTGACGCAAAAAACGAAGATCCCCGTCAAAAAACTGGCGCAAATCATTAACGCCATAACGCAGCATGGTCAAGCGTTCGATCCCTGAACCAAAGGCAAACCCAATATAGCGTTCGGGATCCAGACCAAAGTTGCGCACCACATCAGGGTGTACTTGCCCGGCCCCTGAAATTTCCAACCACTGCCCCTTGTTGGGGCCTGTGTTAAACATTAAATCGATTTCAGCTGAGGGTTCTGTAAAAGGGAAAAAAGAAGGACGAAAGCGCACGACAAGATCATCACTTTCATAAAAGCTGCGCAGAAAATGCGTGTATACCCCTTTGAGGTCTGCAAAGGAAATATCCTCGGCGATCCATAGCCCTTCAACCTGATGAAACATCGGCGAGTGAGTCGCATCACTATCCACCCTAAAGGTCTTACCTGGCGCAATCACCTTAATGGGGGGTTGATGCGAGCGTGCATACCGTACCTGCATTGGACTCGTGTGGGTGCGCAGCAGCAAAGGCAACCCATCCTTATCCTGCATATCAACATAAAATGTGTCTTGCATAGAACGCGCAGGATGATCCTCGGGATTATTTAAGGCGGTGAAATTAGTCCAGTCATTTTCTATCTCTGGTCCATCTGCCACATCAAAACCCATGGATCTGAAAATCGCTTCTATGCGTTGCCAAGCCAAAATGACGGGGTGTATCCCACCCAAACGGCTACGTCCGCGCCCAGGCAAAGTCACATCAATGGCCTCAGCCTCGAGACGGCGCGCCATTTGTTCTTGG
>JAJYTK010000147.1 GCA_021793095.1 Pseudomonadota bacterium | reverse complement strand
TTCCGATCTCGTCCTGATCCTGAGAGGCGGACTGTTTGCGGCCACGCTGCTTTTGTGGCTCTGTGCTGGCCTTATCTTGGGCCGCATGCTTTTCAGGCGCCTGGTCTGAGGTCTCGGGGCCCTTGAACCAGCTCAAGATACGTTGCCATAAACCCTCTTGGGATGCTGTGGTGGCGCCGTTGGCACCTGGGGCGGGTTGGGCAGGCGTAATGCCTTTGACCACGGCCTCAGGGCGCGCCTTGATTTCGTGCGTCCGGTGGGGCGTCAGAGAGGTGACCTCTTCTTCCTGCTGTATATGCTGATAGCTGGATTGCAGCTCTTCGAGGCGCGGATCATCAAAACGCAAACGCTCGATAATATGATGCGGCGTTTCCAGGTTTTTGCTAGGAATGAGCGTGAGCGTAATATTAAATTGGGATTCGATTTTGGTGAGATCGTGACGCTTTTCGTTGAGCAAGAACGTCGACACATCTACAGGCAGCTGCGCATGAATGGCGGCGGTGCCCTCTTTCATGGCCTCTTCTTGGAGTAGGCGCAATACATGTAAAGCACTGGACTCAGAATCACGAATCACCCCAGTGCCTGTACAACGGGGGCAGGTGATGTGGGACCCTTCGTTTAGCGCCGGGCGTAGACGCTGGCGAGACAGCTCCATCAGACCAAAGCGCGAGATGCGCCCCATTTGCACGCGTGCGCGGTCGACTCGGAGCGCCTTGCGCAAGCATTGCTCGATGGCTCTTTGGTTGCGATTGTCTTCCATATCGATGAAATCGATAACAATCAATCCACCCAAGTCACGTAAACGCAGTTGGCGCGCCGCCTCTTCGGCAGCCTCTAGGTTGGTGCGCAGGGCGGTTTCCTCGATATCTGCGCCCCGTGTGGCCCGCGCTGAGTTGACGTCGATGGCAACCAGGGCCTCGGTATGGTCGACGACAATGGATCCACCAGAGGGCAGCTGCACTGTGCGCGCATAGGCTGTTTCAATCTGGTTTTCGATTTGGAAACGCGAAAATAGCGGGATGTCGTCGCGGTACATTTTGACGCGGTCGGCATTATCCGGCATGACGACGTTCATGAACGCAGTGGCTTGCTCATAGATATCATCAGTATCAATGAGAATTTCGCCTATTTCCTGAGAGAAATAATCTCGGATAGCGCGAATGACCAAGCTAGATTCGAGATAGATCAGGACCGGTGCTGGGTTTTCGTGCGCGGCCTTGTCAATGGCTGTCCAGAGCTGTAAGAGATAGTTGAGATCCCACTGCAGCTCTTCGGTGCTGCGACCGATGCCGGCAGTACGAGCAATCAAACTCATGCCGTCGGGCAGGTTGAGCTGGGACATGGCCTCGCGTAGCTCTTGGCGCTCTTCGCCCTCGACGCGACGGGAGACACCGCCGCCGCGGGGGTTATTGGGCATCAATACCAAATAGCGCCCAGCCAGCGAAATAAAAGTAGTGAGTGCAGCCCCCTTGTTGCCGCGTTCTTCTTTTTCGACCTGGATGATCAGCTCTTGGCCCTCGGTGAGGGCGTCTTGGATGCGGGCGCGACGGTAGTCGACGCCGTTTTTAAAGTAGCTGCGGGCGACCTCTTTAAAAGGTAAAAAGCCGTGGCGCTCTTCGCCATAGTCCACAAAGCAAGCCTCTAGGCCGGGCTCGATGCGGGTAATTACCCCTTTGTAAATGTTGCCTTTGCGCTGTTCGCGACCGGCGGTTTCAATGTCCAGGTCAATGAGTTTTTGACCATCTACTATTGCAACGCGTAATTCCTCTTGGTGCGTTGCATTAAACAACATACGTTTCATGAGTGTCATTCTCCGAAGTCTTTGTGCCGCGATGCGGCGTGACTACGGGTCACTCGGTTTTTGAGCACTGTTTCTGCAGTGGCTTATTGGGTTGTCATCAACCTTTTACTATTTAGAAGTAAAACAGGTGTGTATGTACACCAATGGGGTGTAAAAAAGAGCCTTTGAATTTCATTACGTTGAACAATAAAGCTACACACCAGTATTAAGAACCAATAATTCCAAAACAATAAACAGACGCGTGGATAACGCGCCTGCCAATAAATTTCTAAAGCGACAACTTTGCAGTATCTCAGTGCCGCGCGTGGCGGGCAGAGTTTATTGGGATCGTTGTATAGTTACCAATAAACTGCTCTGCCGAGGGCAGACCTTATGACCCGAAAAAATGTGTGTCGGTATTACAATAGATACCTTTACCAGCCGACGGAGACGTGAATAATGCATCTCTACGTCTAGCGGTGCCACAGTTTCCATAGGCTGAGGCGATTATATGCCTCTTTTACATATGAGCAAACAATTAATGACTGAACAATCGTTTTCTCAAGTACGTTTACTTAAGATTCTACCTGAAAGAGCGGGACAGCGTTTGGATAATTTCTTATTCCGTGAATGCAAAGGGGTTCCCAAGAGTTTTATCTATAGAGCCATTCGTAGCGGGCAGGTGCGTGTAAACCGCGGCCGCGTGCGCAACGACTACCGTTTGCAGGCCGGGGATGAATTGCGTATCCCCCCAATGAAACGCCCATCCAATGAGTCCGCTGCGCGAGTTCCTCCGGGGAACTTTGATGTGGTCTACCAAGATGCCTACTTTTTAGCGATTAATAAACCTGCTGGGGTTGCGGTCCATGGGGGCAGTGGGGTGTCCTTTGGGGTGATCGAGCAATTGCGGGCAGCACGGCCCGAGGCGCCTTTTTTAGAATTAGTCCATCGTTTGGATAGGGATACGTCTGGGCTGTTGTTGGTGGCACGTCGCCGACGCGGTTTAGTGGCCTTGCATGAATTGTTTCGCGAGGACCGCATCACCAAAGAGTATCTTGCTCTGGTGCATGGTGATTGGGTCAATGACCGACAGCATTTGCGGGCCCCCTTGCAGCGTTGGCTGACGCCGAGTGGTGAGCGCCGTGTACGTGTGGATAGGCAGGGGCGTCAGGCGCATACGGTGATTAATTTGCAGGCCCGCTATGGGGCATATAGTTTGGTCGAGGCTGATTTACGCACGGGGCGTACGCACCAGATCCGCGTGCATTTGGCCAATGAGGGATACCCTATTGTGGGTGATGACAAGTACAGTCATGATGCACAGCTGCATCAGGCGCGCCATGAGTTAGGCTTTAAAGGGATGTTTTTACATGCTGGTCGTTTGGCTTTTGAACATCCTGTGACCGGCGACTGGGTCGATATTCAGGCCCCGTTGCCGCCTGATTGCCAAGCGCTGCTCGAGCGTCTAAAGGATTAATGCATTTATTTCGGAGTTACCATGAGGAAGTATAAAGCGGTCATTTTTGATTGGGATGGCACGGTGATGGATTCTACCTATTCCATTACACATTCCATACAGTTGGCCAGTCAGGATTTGGGTTTACCGGTACCCTCACGCGAAGAGGCGAGTTGGATTATTGGGTTGTCTTTGGAAACCGGGTTGTATCGTATTTTGCCGCAGCTAGATGAGCACACGATGCCCAAGTTTATAGAGCGTTATCGGCACCATTATTTTCAGAGAGATACCAATTTAAAGCTTTTTGACGGGATGCTTGAGCTTTTAAATGAGCTCAAGCAGCAGCGTATTTTATTGAGTGTGGCCACGGGGAAAAAACGCTTGGGTCTGGACAGGGCGTTGCAGGCCACTGGTTTGGGGCCTATTTTTAATGCCACACGTTGTGCTGATGAGACAAAGAGCAAGCCCGACCCACAAATGCTGCATGAATTATTGTGGGAGCTCGATATCGCTCCTGACGAGGCATTGATGGTCGGCGACACCACACACGATATCGATATGGCACGCAATGCGGGCTTGGACGGTTTAGCAGTGACCTACGGGGCTCATGATTTGCGGACATTACAGCAGTCTGAGCCCGTAGAGATTGTGCATGATGTGGCGCAAATGCATCAGTGGATTGGGCAGCGTTTGTGCTAGTTTTTGGCCTCTGGTGATACCAGG
>JAJYTK010000146.1 GCA_021793095.1 Pseudomonadota bacterium | reverse complement strand
GGTGCTGTATGGGCTGGTGATTCTGCGCGGACTGGTGATCGCGGCCTACGCACACACCCAATTCAGTCGCTTACTCGCCGGTGCCATGGCCATGATGATGGCAGTTTATGTGTTTGTAAATATCGGTATGGTAACGGGGATTTTGCCCGTGGTTGGGGTGCCTTTGCCCTTTTTAAGCTATGGCGGCACCGCATTAATGACGCTCGCACTGACCTGTGGTTTGTTGATGGCGATCAGTCGAGAGCAGCCCCCTGAGCAAGATGCATAAATAAAAATTTATAAATGCTCGGCTAATTGCCCCAATAAGCGCTGTATCGGCGCGGGGAGGGCTTGTTCCGACAGGCTATCTGTAGGGACCCAAACAAAGTTTTCTGCACTCGGCAGTGTTAGAGCCGCAGGGCAAAGCCTCGGGGTATGCAGCAACCAAGGACGAATATCTAGAGCGAAATGGGTAAAGCGATGCAAGAGACTGGGCAAGGGCCGCAGCGCGGGACGAGGCCCTTCGAGGGTCGCCAGCTGAGGGCGGTAGAAATCGCGCAAGGCTGCTTGGCTGCTAAATTCGGGCAGCGCTAATAAGCCTCCCCAAATGCCCTTGTCTGGCCGTTGCTGGAGCAATAATTGCTGCTGTTCCCCTACCCAAATGAGCATATGTCGACGGCGTGTGGGATAGGCACGGCGTGGGTTGGGGGCGGGCAATTGATCGACACATTGTGCTTGATGGGCGTAACAATGCGTTTGCAGCGGGCAGTCGGTGCACAGCGTTCGATGGCGCGTGCATACCAAGGCGCCCAAGTCCATCAGCCCCTGAGTATAAGCCGTCATATCTAGGGATGGTGGGGCGGCCTCAACCAGCTGTTGTGCTAGGTCCCAGAGCATCCGTTCGGTGGCACCGCGTTGGGTGGGGGCAAACACCCCGGCAAACCGTGCGAGCACCCGTTTGACATTGCCATCGAGTATGGACACCCGCTGCCCAAAGGCAAAGGCAGCGATTGCCGCTGCCGTTGAGGGGCCAATGCCAGGCAAGGTTTGCAGTTGGGATTGCGTTTGCGGAAAGCGCCCACCATAGTCCGAGACAATGCGTTGGGCACAACGATGTAGGTTGCGTGCGCGGGCGTAATAACCCAAGCCTGCCCAGTAGGGCATGACCTCATCTTGCTGCGCGTTGGCCAGGCAGTTTAAATCGGGAAAGCGTTGTAAAAAGCGCTCGTAATAGCCCATGACTGTGCTGACCTGCGTTTGCTGCAGCATGATTTCCGCTAGCCAAATACGATAAGGATCGCGACTGCCTTGCCACGGGAGACCGTGTCGGCCGTGTACTTTTTGCCATTGAGCAATGCGCTCGGCAAAGATAGGGATCGCTCGTGTATCCAGCTGATGTGTCGTTGTTTGGGTCATGACTCAGAGCTGATACACGGGACGACTGACTGACCAACGCGCCGCCAATGCGGCCACAATGACCACCAAGGCTAAAGATAAAGCAATGCTCAGTACATCGGGCAGATGCAAGCTCAGATTGATGTGATAGCTGGCTGCGATGCGGGCAAAGGTATCGGAAAAGAAGCCGAGAGCGAATCCCCCCATTAACAACGCCAGCAGACTGGCAAAAAAACCGATCAAGGCACCAAAATACAAAAAGGGGCGTCGCACAAAATCCTCGGTCGCGCCGACGAGTCGGGCCACGGCAATTTCCTCTTGGTGGTTGAGGGCCTGTAGACGAATGGTGTTAAATACCGTCCCAATGACAATCAGGATGACACCCAGACTTAAAAAGAGCAGTGCTTGGCGTGCAAAATCCAATAAGGTATCCAGCTTTTGCAGCCAATCAATGTCCAAGAGGACCTGTTCAACGGCTGGCTCAGCCTCAAGGGCAGTGACCAGCTGGGCAATTGAGTTTTCGGCTTGGCTCTGGTCATTGAGCTGCAATATATAGGCATCGGGCAAGGGGTTTTCGTCCAAGACGCTAAGCGCTTGGTCCCAGCTCGGATTATCCTTGAGGCTGTCCAAAGCCTGATCCCTAGAGATAAATTCAAACCCTTCAATCCACTGGTCGAGCTCTTGGTTGAGTTGGGTCTCAAGTGCTTGTCGTTGCTCAGGCGAGGCGTCGGCTTGTATAAACAAGGTCATCTCGGTAGCAATGGGGATATGCTGGGCCAAGGGCTGTGTCGACAACAGCAGACTCCAGCCAATAAAAGGCACAGCCAATGCCAAGGCCAATACAATGATGTTTGCCAGAGAGGATAGGGGCCGCGTTGCCAAGCGGATGATCGCAACGCGCAGGGCATAGCGATGTTGCCGTAGCCAACGTATCATGACGGGACTCCTGGTTGATCAGTAAAACGCCCTGCGTCGAGGGTAAAGGTACGGCGCGCATACTCTTTCATGAGGCGCTGATCATGTGAGGCGATGAGGGTTGTCACCCCCACCTGATTAAAATCTAAAAAGACATCCATGATCTTTTGAGCGGTTTCATCATCCAAATTTGCCGTGGGCTCGTCGGCAATGACGACCGCAGGGCGATTCACTATCGCTCGTGCGATGGCCAAGCGTTGTTGTTCACCTCCAGAAAGTTCGACCGGGTAGTGGTCGCATTTGTCCCCTAAACCTACTTTTTCCAACGCCGCGCGTGCCCGCTTATTGGCGGTCATCGGGGCGATGCCCAGTACCTCGAGCGGCAGCATGACATTATGCAGAGCACTGCGATCATTGAGTAGGTGAATATCCTGCAAAATAAGCCCAATAGAACGGCGTAAATAGGGCAACCCTCGCGCGGGGAGTTGATCAACCCGATTGCCTTGGACCAGCACTGCCCCCCGTGAGGGGGCCTCGAGCCCGCCAATCAGGCGTAATAGGGTAGATTTGCCCGCCCCTGAGGGGCCGCTGATAAAGATAAACTCTCCAGCATCAATACGAAAGTTGAGGTCGACTAATATGTTGGGGCTGCGACCATAAGACTTAAAAACATGCTTAAATTCGATCATGATAGGCCCAGTGAGTGTCATGCATAGGTGTATTATGCCGCAGCATAGCAATTTATGCTGCATTCAGTGGTAGCATTAAGTAATCCTTATAGCAAGCAGTGATGAGCGGTGATTACCCGCTCTTTGCACCCCATTGTGACATGCTTGTTCAAGGGGGGCGCATGCAGTTTGTTGCTGTAGTTTTCGCCTTTTATCTGTCAAGAATTGAAAATGTTTTGTTTCCCCGTGTCATTTCTCGGGTAAATTCATATATAGCAATGTTTTGGGAGATCTGACTCATGGGTTTGTTGCAAAATAAAACACGTTTATTGACGGCCATTGCGGCAGTCGCTTTAATTTCTGGTTGCGCCACTGGTGAAATGGGGCGCGGCGAGCGCACGGCAGTCGGTGCTGGCGCCGGTGCTGCAGTTGGTGCTGGGCTGGGTGCTTTGATGGGCGATAGCAGTAAAGCCACCTGGATCGGTGCCGGGGTAGGCGCACTGGCTGGCGGCGTGGCGGGTTATAACTGGTCAGGCATTAAAAAAGATGTCGAACAGTCAGGCGCCACCGATTTGGGCGTGAGTGTGACTGAAATGCCTGATGGTTCTTTACGCGTTAATTTACCCAGCCACGTGTCCTTTGATGTGGGCAAGGCAAATCTGAGCTCACAGCTTTATCCCGTATTAGACAGCGTGGCACGTGCCATGTCGCAGCACCCCGAATTACACGCAGTGGCCTTGGGCTACACGGACAGTACTGGCAGTGCGCAGGTCAATGAGCGCTTGTCGCAGCAGCGTGCCGAGGCAGTGACTCATTATCTTAATGAGCACGGGGTTGCCAGCAACCGCATGATGGCGCAGGGCCGCGGACCCAGTGATCCCATTGGGGATAATGCCACCGAGGAAGGGCGCGCTCAAAATAGGCGTGTCGAGTTGTACTTGTATATGCCCCAAGAATAACGATGGGTCAGTGCCGATCCGCCCGGACCCTAAGCCCGGGTGAGATCGTCTGGG
>JAJYTK010000145.1 GCA_021793095.1 Pseudomonadota bacterium | reverse complement strand
TTCCGATCTGTCACCGAGGCCAACCTAGACGTCGTTGCCGAGGGCCCGGTATTGGTCATTCACCAAAGCGATGAATTACTTGACGCCATGGATGATTGGAATAAGTCAACGCATGGCCGTAGTGGTCTGATTGAAAAAGTAAAAAAATCCACATTAACAGAATCAGAGGCTGAGGAACAGCTCTTGGATTTTTTGCGTCAGCACGTTAAAGAAAACACTTCGCCCCTGTGCGGCAACACCATCAGCCAGGACCGACGCTTTATGTATCGTTATATGCCACGCTTAGAGGCTTTTTTCCATTATCGTAATCTGGATGTCAGTACCCTCAAAGAGTTGGCAAAGCGTTGGAAGCCCGAGGTGGTGAGCAGTTTTAAAAAAGAAGGCAAGCATGAGGCTTTGGCAGATATTTACGAATCCATTGCCGAGTTAAAGCATTACCGCGAGCATTTTATTAAGTTGTGAGTGGCTTGAGAGGGGCCATTGATTGGTGTCCCTCTCACAGGCCGTGTTAAATAACCCTTAATTTTTATATGAACCAATGACCTTAAACGGGATGCATATCGGCGGCATCGGTACGGATATTACCTATATCTCACGTATTGAGTCGACCTATGAACGCTTTGGGCAAAAGTTTGTCCGTCGCATCTTGGGGCCGCAAGAGCAACAGGTGTTTATGCGCCGTTGGCAGCGCCATCATCAGCGTGGGATGCGTTATTTAGCGACTCGATTCGCCGCCAAAGAAGCCTTTTCCAAGGCCATCGGCCTGGGGATGCGCATGCCGATGGCATGGTCGCGCATGCAAACGCTCAATGCGCCCAGCGGCAAGCCCCAGGTGGTATTGGCCCCTGAGCTCGATGCTTGGTATCGAGAGCGTTTTGGTCCCGCACATATTAGTCTGACAGACGAGTCTGATTTGGTGATGGCTTTTGCGGTGATTGAGGCTTTGGCCAGCTAAACCCTTTTGTTTTGTAATCGGAGTTTTTATGACGAGTTTAAACCTGCCGTTGGGGCCTGTGATGGTGGACATACAAGGTGGGACGCTGACGGATGCCGAACGGGCGCGTTTGCAACATCCCTTGGTTGGAGGGGTGATTTTATTTAGCCGCAATTTTACGGATCGTGCTCAGTTGACCGCGTTGTGCGCTGAAATTAATGCCTTGCGCAGCCCGGGGTTGCTAATCACCGTTGATCATGAAGGCGGTCGCGTACAGCGCTTCCAAAGCGATGGGTTCACCCATTTGCCTGCCATGCGTGCATTGGGCAAGTTATTCGAAGAAAACCCCGAGGAGGCGGTGACGGTTGCTCAGGCGGTTGGGTTTATTTTGGCCGCTGAGTTGCGTGCTTGTGGGGTTGATTTGAGCTTTACGCCGGTATTAGATTTGGATTATGGCGTGAGTGAAGTCATTGGCAGTCGCTCTTTTCACCGCGATCCCGATATTGTCACTCGACTGGCTGAGTCTCTAATTCATGGTTTGGAGAAGGCGGGCATGGCAGCATGTGGCAAGCATTTCCCGGGGCATGGGGCGGTGAGTGTCGACTCTCATGTGGGTGTGCCGGTTGATGACCGTTATTTAAACGAGATTTTAGACGAGGATGTGGTCCCGTATCGGTGGCTAAGTGGGACCTTACTATCTGCGGTGATGCCTGCACATGTTATTTATCCTGAAGTTGACCATCAGCCAGCAGGGTTTTCACCGCACTGGTTGCAGCGTGTATTACGACGTTCGTTGGCTTATAACGGAGTTATTTTTTCAGATGATCTGAGCATGGAGGGTGCCTCGGTCGCCGGGGGCATTGTCCAACGCGCGCAAGCCGCCCTGGGGGCAGGTTGTGATATGGTTTTAGTATGCAATGATCCAGACCGTGCAGATCAACTGCTGGCGGGTTTAAACTATCAAATGCCAGAGCTATCCCGACAGCGGATTCAGGCGCTCAAGCCCAATGCCTTTTCCATGAGCTGGGAGGAGCTCCAAGACGATGAGTACTATCGCTATGCACAAGAACTTCGATCGCGACACTTTTCTACGCCAGCTGCCTAATTTACCCGGGGTCTACCGTCATTTGGATGAACAAGGGCGGGTATTGTATGTGGGCAAAGCGCGTGATTTGAAAAAACGGGTCAGTTCTTATTTTAGGTCGAGTAATCACGGGCCGCGGATTGCGCACATGATCACACAAATTGCGCGCGTTGAGGTCACCATCACACAAAGCGAGGCCGAGGCGTTATTGCTTGAGCATAATCTCATCAAGCAACTACAGCCGCGCTATAACATCCTCTTTCGGGATGATAAGTCTTACCCCTATTTGCAAGTCAGTGATCACGAGGCACCGCGAATTGCTTATTATCGTGGGGCAACCAACAAGGGGGGGCGTTTTTTTGGGCCTTACCCTAATGCTTGGGCAGTACGCGAGACATTACAAATTTTGCAGCGCGTGTTTCGTTTGCGGACCTGCGAAGATGGGGTGTATGCCAACCGTTCGCGTCCCTGTCTGCTATACCAGATTAACCGCTGCTCTGCCCCATGTGTGGGCGCCATCGAATTATCCGACTACCAAGCAGATGTGGCACGGGCTGTACGTTTTCTAGAGGGGCACACCACCGATGTGCTGACCGAAATAGAAAATAAAATGCAGGATGCGGCCAATGAATTTGCCTATGAGCAAGCAGCTGTTTATAGGGATCAGATGCGTGCGTTGGCCGCGGTATTGCACCAGCAGACGATGGAGGCACAAAACCCCATTGATGCAGATGTCTTGGTGGTTGAGCAGCAGGGCAATCAGTTTTGTGTCAATTTAGCCATGATCCGCGCGGGCCGGCACTTAGGGGATCGGGCTTTTTTCCCTCGCCAAGCCGAGCAAGAGAGCCCCAATGAAGTTTTAAATGCTTTTGTTGCCCAGCACTATATAGAACGACCTTTACCTGATGTATTAATTTGCTCACATGCTTTGGATACCCAAGGTGTGATCGAGTTATTGCAAGAACAGCACCAAAAGAGTGTGCGTGTGATGACGCAGCCTCAAGGGGTGCGCCGTGCTTGGCTAGAGCAGGCACAAAAGAATGCACGATTGGCCATAGAACGGCATTTAGGCGAGACTTTATCGCAGGTGCAGCGGGCCCGTGCACTGGTGGACGAGCTCCAGCTAGACATTGAGGAAACGGCACTTGAGTCTTTACGTGTAGAGTGCTTTGATATTAGTCATACCGCGGGCGAGGCAACACAGGCATCCTGTGTGGTATACACCCAGTGCCAGATGCAGCCGTCTTTATATCGTCGTTATAACATAGTCGGCATACAGGCAGGCGACGATTATGCAGCGATGCGGCAGGTCCTCAAAAGGCGCTATGAACATGTGGTTGAGCAAGGCACAGAGATGCCACATGTGGTCTTGATTGATGGTGGGAAAGGGCAGTTGAGCAGCGCCAAAGAGGTGTTTGCTGAGTTGGGCTTGGCCCCTGATTATTTGGTGGCTGTTGCCAAAGGAGAGCAACGGCAGACGGGATTAGAGACCTTGTATTTTGGCGACGGACGGCCGTCCGTCGAGCTGGGGGGGCATCACCCCGCGCTGATGTTGGTCGCGGAAATACGCGATGAGGCGCACCGTTTTGCCATTACGGGGATGCGGGCGCGGCGTGCACGGGCCCGTAACAGCTCGCGGCTCGAGGATATCCCGGGGGTGGGGCCCAAGCGCCGCCAGCGTTTGCTGGCACGCTTCGGCGGCTTTTCTGGTGTGGCTAATGCCAGCATCAAAGATCTCTGTGCGGTTGAGGGGATTTCTAAGGCAATGGCTGAGCGCATTTATCATGCCTTGCGTTAAATAGTGAAAGATTATGCATTTTAATTTTCCTTTGGCCCTGACGTGGCTCCGTATCGTCGTAATTCCGTTATTTTTACTGCTGTATTTTGTGCCGCACCAATGGTTGGCTGAACCGATACGTGATTGTATTGCCGCAGTTATTTTTATATTGGCCGCTGTCACTG
>JAJYTK010000144.1 GCA_021793095.1 Pseudomonadota bacterium | reverse complement strand
CAAAACAATGGGGGCCAACAGCACAAAACCGGTCCCTAAATAGGCACCTAAAATACTGGTTAGCCCACCCACTAAGACCATCGCAACCAACTGCACTGAAACATTAAAAGAAAATTGTTCAGGGGTCACCGCCTGGTAGTAGCAAAAAGCCAGGATGGCCCCTGATACCCCGCCTAAAAAAGAACTGGTAAAAAATGCCACCAACTTATAACGCACGACATTGACGCCAATAACAGCAGCGGCATAATCCTTGTCACGTACTGCGACCAATGCCCGACCAATGCTGCTGCGGCGAATATTGAGTAGCAGCAAGGTGACAAAAACTACCCAGAGCAAAACCAAATAGTACCGATTGACATCAGAACGCAAGGGCAAAAACAAAAAGCTCGTGCGGGGTGCCGATAGCGTGGCCTGGGCTCCCCCGCTAATGGCCGGTACATTTACAATGGTCCAATCAACCAGATATTGCATCGCCAGGGTGGCCATCACCAAATACAGGCCTTTGACGCGCAACGCGGCGGCACCAAATATACTGCCAATAATAGAAGAAGCCAGCCCCGCCGCAATCAGCGAA
Organism: Pseudomonadota bacterium; assembly: GCA_021793095.1. GTDB lineage: Bacteria > Pseudomonadota > Gammaproteobacteria > Burkholderiales > Burkholderiaceae_B > Paenalcaligenes. The sequence goes on along the minus strand of JAJYTK010000144.1, from coordinate 3,410 downwards.
ATTTCAAAAGGCACCCCCAGCCGAGTGAGGTGGATGCTTGTATAAGCACCAATCGCCATCACAGCCGCAAAACCAAAGTGTAGCTGGCCTGCAATCCCCATTAGCAATAACAAGGATAAGGATGCCGCCGTAAAAGCCAGCCAAGGCAGCAAGTAGCTCGATAAATAAAAATCACTCAAATACAATGGCGCCAGTGCTGCCAGGGCGAGCAGAAAAAACACCTGATATCGGTCAGCTTTAATAGGCCATAGCTGCCTATCCGTACTGTATTTGGTGTGAAAAACCCCTGATAAACGATAGAACATAGTGTTTAAATCCTTTCTATATCTTCACGACCAAAAATCCCATAAGGGCGAAAAATGATAGTGAGCAAAATGACCATGGACGTCACCACCTCACGCGTGCCTCCACCAACGATTTCATCGATATAGCCAGGAATGACACTGCCTAAGATGCCAACAATCAGCCCACCTATCAACGCCCCAGCTACGCTATCTAGCCCTCCGAGTATGACCACCGCAATTGCCGGAAAAAGCAGCTGCGACAATGTCCAATCAACACTCTGTACAGAGCCCCAAACCACCCCGGCGGCCACTGCGGTTAGCCCTGCCATCCCCCAAGACACACCAATTGCTCGTTCTACTGAAATGCCCACAGACCAACTCGACACATGGTCATCAGAGACGGCGCGCAAACGCGTGCCCATCCGCGTGCGGAAGAAGAAGGTGGACAAAATAATCAACGCGATGGCTACCACACCGCCCAACAGATAAGTACGGTTAATAAAGACATCACCGATAATCACAGGGGCAAAGGAAATGCCTAGGTTAAGTTGCTTTGGCGAAGCCCCTAAAAACCCTGGAACAACGCCTCGTAAAAATATCTCGAGACCCAATGTCAGCATGACGATCATGATAATTGGCTGCCCTACCATCTTGCGCAATAGCAAACGTTCGGTCAGCACGCCAAGCACAAACATCGCCAGGATGGCCAAGACGATGGATAGGTAAACGGGTATGCCCCAACTGCTCAGCAACCACACGATATAGCCTGCGAGCATTACCATCGCACCTTGGGCCAGATTAGGCACGCCTGACGACTTGTAAATCAGCACAATACCGAGGGCCACTAGGCTGTACATTAGCCCTGTCAAAGCGCCATTTAATAAAAGCTCTAGAAAATATGCCATGTCTCACTGTCCCTAGTCTTGGGGTACGGTACGCAGCGCTAAGTTGCGCTTAAACACACCCACCTCACCAGTTTCATATACGATTTGCGCCTCAAACTCTATTTCAGATTTATCTGAATACAAGGCATCGATGATTTCTTTATAATTTTCATCAATGACATTACGACGCAGTTTGCGCGTCCGTGTGACCTCGCCATCGTCCACGTCGAATTCTTTGTGTAGATTGACAAAACGGCGTATACACTGAGCCTCGGGCAATACCCTATTGGTATGCATGATCAGCCCCTGAATCAGGTCATAGACCTCTGGGCTTTGTGAGAGCTCGGCATAAGACGAGTAGGTCACGTTATTTTCTTGGGCCCAATGTCCGACCGCTTGGAAATCAATGGCCACAATGGCGGTCAAATAGTCGCGCCCTTGGCCTATGACACAAACATCACGGATGTAGTGACTAAATTGAATGCGGTTTTCTATATAAGTAGGGATAAAACGATCCCCCTTGCTGGTATAGACCACCTCAGAAACACGACCGAGCACCACCAGCTGACCATCCTCCTCAAGGTACCCGGCATCGCCGGTATGTAGCCAGCCATCTTGGAGGGTCTCTTTTGTGTCCTCAGGCAATTCAAAATAACCATCAAAGACGTTATCCCCACGCATGAGGATTTCGCCGTCTTGATCGATTTTTATTTCCACCCCCGGGAAAGGTCGACCCACAGTATGTAGCTGGACCTCAGTCGGCGACTGAGCCGCCGCGAGGGCGCCATTTTCTGTTTGCCCGTAAAACTGTCGCAAACTCAAGCCAAGCGCACGGAAAAACAAAAAGATGTCCTCTCCAATGGCCTCACCCGCGGTATAGGGACGCTCGACGCGGCTCAAACCTAAGTGATCCTTTATCGGCCCAAAAATGAGTTTTTCTCCAACCCAGCGCCACAGCCGTTGGCCCGTCGTGGGTTGTTTGCCCTCAAGAGCACGGCGCTCTAACTCAATGGCAAAGGGCATAAACTTGTTATAGAGCCATTTTTTAAAAGGTGTGGACTCCTCCATACCGACCTGTATGCGCGTCAGCATATTGGACCATGTGCGGGGGGAACAAAAATAAAGCGTTGGGGCAATCTCGCGCAGGTCTCGTTGAGCGGTTTCCTGCTCTTCGGGGATATTGACGACAAAACGCAGTGCCAATGCCGCCCCGACAGAAAAGATGAAATCCCCGACCCAGGCAATCGGCAAATAAGCCATATGAATTTCGCCCTCGTCGAAATAACCCGCTGCCGCCGCATTGCGCACGCCATACAGCACGTGCCCATGCTTGAGTGGAATCCCCTTTGGGGTGCCTGTCGTGCCTGATGAGTGTAATAACGCCGCAATATCATGGATACTAGGACGTGCGATAATCTCATCGCGCAATGCTGGGTTGTTTTCCAGCATCTGTGCGCCCTCATCGACGAGGGTTTTAAAGGCGACCATGTCCTCTGAATCGGCCAACCCACGTGGATCATCATAAATAATCAGGTCTAATTCCACCTCATGGTGCTCGCGCACGTGGTTGAGCTTATCCACCTGCTCTTGATCCTCGGCAAGGGCATAACGGATGCGCTCTCGGTGCATATGCCCTGCCAATTCGTCTGGGGTAGTATCCGGATAGGCCGGCGAAGGGATGGCGCGCAATGCGATGGCGCCCAGCATGCCAAAGTACAAAGCGGGGCGGTTGTCACCAATGACCAATACAATATCGCCCTCCTGTACCCCACGCTTTTCTAGAGCGGCGGCAAAGCAAAGGACATTGTCTAAATACTCTGACCAGGTGTATTCCTGCCAAATGCCATGATCCCGTTCGCGCATCGCCACCTCGGTGGGGTACTGCTGCGCATTGTGGGCAAGTATATTGAGCAAATGGTCTTCATCCACCCAATTGGGGTGCAGCTTTTTACTGGCTTGCCTGCTCAAATTATCGACATAGAGCTCTGCAGTATTCATGATTCGACCTTACCAATATAGGCGGCGACTACATCGGGGTCGCTAATTGCTTCCTGTGGCAACCCTTCTTTGATTTTTACGCCATTGTTCAACACCACCAAGCGATCGCAAATCGCTGTCACCACATCCATATGATGCTCGATCAACAATATCGTCAAACCATGGGCCTCGTGAGCATCTAAAATAAACCGAACCATGTATTCTTTTTCCTCTTGGTTCATACCGGCCATAGGCTCATCAGATC
>JAJYTK010000143.1 GCA_021793095.1 Pseudomonadota bacterium | reverse complement strand
TGCGCCATGGCGAGGGCCTCAGTGTGTACTCCTTGCAGGACATGCACACCATCTAAGCCTGCAGCGCACGCCCGTGGGCTGGGGTGTTAGGCTCATGGGCTGCGATGACTGCGGGCAGCACCAGTGCGTGCAGTGGCGCCGCCTGATCAATGGGTCAGGCGGTTTTTTTTGGGTCCTGCAAATGTTCTGTGATTTCCCATTCTATGGGGGCCCACTGCGCATCGAGCATCGTGATCTGAAAATGATTGATGCTCGTGTTTTGAATTGGGCGCGGTCGCTGTGCATATAGATCCAGGCCATGGGTTTGGCGCCACACAATATCAATCACCCCACCATGCGCAAATAAAGCCACACGTTGGCCCGCATAAGCATGCGCTAAATCTTCTATGGCCAATACAATGCGCTGCTGAAACTGCACCAAACTCTCGCCCTCTGGGACGTCTTGGTGGGGATCGCGCAAATTAGGTGATGGCGGGGTCTCTTCCTGAGCATCAGGGGGGCGTCTGTCCACCGGGCGCATGAGATGACGCCAGTGTTTGCCCTCGTAGATACCGTAGCTGCGCTCGCGCAGACGCTCGTCACGGGTAATGGGCAGATCTGTGTGCTGCAATGCGATGGCAGCGGTTTCATGGGCGCGATCCAAATCACTGCTAATCACCGTATCAAATAGAGAGCAAATTTGTCTGCTTTGAAAGTACCGTTGCAGGTTTTGGGCCTGTTGTCGTCCTGCCTCGTTAAGGGGGATATTGACCCAGCCCTGAAGTCGTTGTTTGGCATTCCAAGCGGTTTCACCATGTCGGATGAGCCAAAATTGTGTTTTTTCAGTCATTGAAATCGTATTTATCAAGTGGGTTGTGAAACTAATTGTCAAAAACCCCTCAGATCCGTGGTGTTGTTTTGACGAAACGGTTAAACTGTAGGGCGTTTTGTGCCTCGTTACGGCTGCTTTTCATCTTAGCCTAAGTCACGCATCATTCAAGCTTTCCCTCGGTAGCTTAACTTATTAACAGGTTTGATTTCCTATGTCACAGTCGTTTTTCCCCCGCTGGCGGCGTGTTTCGGGTGCTTCTGCTGAAACAGTCGTTTTGCCCGAAGAGTATCTGCCCCTACCGCAAAGCATCGCCATGTCGGCGCAACACGTGGTGGCCATGTTTGGTTCAACGATCTTGGCGCCCCTGTTAATGGGCTTTGACCCCAATCTGGCCATCATGATGTCCGGCTTGGGCACGTTGATTTTCTTTTTCTTTGTGCGTGGGCGGGTACCGAGTTATTTAGGTTCTAGCTTTGCCTTTATCGGTGGGGTGATTGCCGTGACAGGCTATGCGGGCAGTGGGCCTAACCCCAATATAGGGGTGGCATTGGGCGCGATCATTGTCTGTGGATTAGTGTATACGCTCATTGGGTGTTTAGTTTGGTTGGCCGATAGAAAGACCGGGCGGGCCGCGGCCTTGATTAACCGCATGATGCCCCCCGTGGTGACGGGGGCCATTGTAGCGGTCATTGGGCTTAACTTGGCCCCCATTGCCGCTGAGGGGGCGATGGGGGGCAGTACCTTTGAGGCATTGATGGCCCTAATGACTGTGTTGTCCGTTGGCGGGGTGGCGATGTATAGCCGCGGGGTGGTGCAGCGGCTCTTGATTTTGGTGGGCCTCATCGTTGCCTGCTTAATCTATGCCGTACTGACCAATGGTTTGGGATTCGGCACTCCTCTGGATACATCCAAGGTGGCCGCAGCCCCCTGGTTTGGCCTGCCCACTTTTTCTGCTCCGGTGTTTGCGCCTGAGGCCATGACCGTGATTGTGCCCGTGGCCATTATTCTGGTGGCCGAAAACCTGGGTCACATCAAGGCAGTGGCGGCCATGACTGAGCGCAACTTAGATAAACACCTTGGCCCTGCCTTTATGGGCGATGGGGTGGCGACGATGGTGTCTGCCTCTATGGGCGGGACGGGGGTGACTACCTATGCTGAAAATATTGGGGTGATGGCAGCCACGCGCATTTACTCTTCGCTGTTGTTTGTGCTGGCGGGTTGCATGGCCATTTTCTTGGGCTTTTCACCTAAGTTTGGCGAGGTCATACGCATGATCCCCGGTCCCGTGCTGGGCGGCATGTCCATCGTGGTCTTTGGTTTGATTACGGTTGCAGGAGCACGTATTTGGGTGGTTAACCAAGTCGACTTTAGTAAAAGCAAAAACCTTTTGGTAGCTGCGGTGACGCTTATTTTGGGGGCAGGTAATTTTGGCCTGGAAATTGGGTTTTTGCGTTTGGATGGTATTGGCACGGCGACTTTTGGTGCGATTATCTTGCATGCGCTATTGTCTTTACGTGCAGAACCTCAGGTGGCCCAAAAGTAAAACTTTTGTTCTAGGCTACGCCATCCTCAGGTGGCTATGTTAGAATTGAGATTGCAAAACATAGTCCACCTGCGCGTACTTCTCTGGTACGCCCGTCTCTGACTGTTCCAGTTTTTGCCACCGAATTTCATCTATTTGCTGCCTCAGGCAGCAAGGTCTTTTTATTAATTCAGCGCTCCTGAATCCTTTAGGAGCGCTTTTACTTGTTCATTTAGGTTCGCTATGTCTTCTATTCCTATCACCGTTCATGGTGCAAAGCGCCTTGAGGCCGAATTAGAGCGTTTAAAATCAGTAGAGCGCCCGCAGGTCATTAATGCTATTGCTGAGGCACGCGCCCAAGGGGATTTGTCTGAAAATGCCGAATATGACGCAGCACGCGAGCGCCAAGCCTTTGTAGAGGGCAAGATCCGCGAGCTTGAGGGCACGCTGTCCAATGCGCAGGTGATTGATCCTGCTTCTCTGGATGCCGATGATCGCATTGTGTTTGGGGCCACGGTCACGCTGATAGATTTAGAGAGTGACGAAGAGGTGTGCTACCAAATCGTAGGCGATGTAGAGTCAGATATCCGTGAGGGCAAAATTTCAGTGCTGAGCCCTGTCGCGCGGGCCCTGATTGGCAAGACCGAGGGTGATGTCACCGAGGTGCAAACCCCCGGTGGTGTGCGTGAGTTTGAAATTGTTGAGGTCAGCTACACCTAAACAAAGGGCAGGAAATAACCCGCGGTGAGGGTTATTTCCTCTTTTTCTTGTGCAATTGCCCTGACTTGCTCTTTTTGAGGCCCTGAGCCGCGTACTTTTTAGGTGTGTAGGGTTCATTGCGCCCGCGCCGCAGTGGGTTGTGTAGCTCATCATCAGGGGCACTGCCCAGTAATGCAGGCTTGAGCGGATTACGCCTGTAAATGGTGAGGGTCTTGCCCAAATGGTGGATAGGCGCTGCCTCAAGGGCATCACAGATTGTTTGTAAGCTAGCTTGTCGGACACTGCGCTCATCATCATTAATTTTAATTTTGATTAACTGATGAGCCTGCAAGTGGGTATCGATTTCTTTGAGGACCGCCTCAGTGACGCCCTGATCGCCAACAAGCACTACTGGCTTTAAATGATGTGCCAGAGCACGGTATTCATTACGCTCTGCAGTTGTAATAGAGAGTTTTGGCATAAAAAAGTATAAGATAAAGGTATTATGAGTAGACGAAAAAGTTCTGGTGCCTGGATGCAGCGCCACGTCAATGACCCTTACGTCAAACAGGCGCAGCAAAAAGGGTATCGTGCGCGCGCAGCGTTTAAGCTAATAGAGATCCTGGCAGTAGAAAACCTGTTGCATAAAGGTAACATCGTGGTGGACTTGGGTGCTGCGCCGGGTAGTTGGTCTCAGGTCGCACGAGAACGCCTCGCCGAGGATAACGGCCGCATCAACGGCCGCATCGTGGCACTAGATATCTTGCCAATGGACCCCATTGATGGGGTGGACTTTATTTTAGGCGATTTTCGCGAACAAGAGGTACTTGATCAGCTTGAGGACACCTTGGGTGGGCAAAAGGTCGATCTTGTGTTATCAGATATGGCCCCCAACTTATCAGGTATAGCGGTCGCTGATGCCGCGCGGATCGAACACCTCTGCGAGCTGGCCTTAGACTTTGCCCGGGA
>JAJYTK010000142.1 GCA_021793095.1 Pseudomonadota bacterium | reverse complement strand
TTGCGCCTCTGTTCTTTGAAAACGGTGGCTTCGTCGCTGCCAATACCGCCGGTGATGTAGGGGATGCCATTATGATATTGCAATGCCGGTAGCTGGCTAGCCGGCTCATCAGCGACTGCAGGGGCATCGCTGCGCTCGAGCTCCCCAAGCTGTAAGCCGCTACCTACAGAGGTGTCTAGATCGGTATCATCTGCAGCCAGCAAAGGGGCAGAAAATGCAATGGAAACACACGCAGTGAAAAGCTTTACCGCTCGAGTGCCCCGATGAAAAGTGTTAAACAAACTCATTGTATTTGCCTGATTATTGAATAAGTGACTTTATTTTAGCAGCATGCAGCCCACACAACAGCCCAACATCCGTAACGATCTATTTACTATTTGGCCTTAATTGCAAGGGCCAGTCAATACGGTCAGTGGGTTGACCGGTTGGGTCGTAGCTTTGCTCGCAAAACACACCGTGCCCTGAGGCGTTAATGAGCATAATTGTAGAGCATCGTGAGCCATATTCGGGGCTGACTATGAAAATACTGCTCAGTAGTTTTTCCATGTCTTGGCTCACGCCGGTTGAGGGTAATTGTGCATCAGAGGCCTGAGTGCTGTCGCGCAGTACATGTAAGCAACCAGTGATTTGCTTAGATAGAGACTCGAAAGCAAAAGGTTTTTGTAATTGTGTAGCAAGCCGCTGTGTTTTGGGCCATGGCGTATCCAACAGGTGATTTGAAAGCACATACTGGCCAGCCGATAGTGCTTGAGGACCCTGCGCCGCACGATTGCTGTAATACCATAATGCCGCTTTAGAATCGCCTAAATGCTCGCCAACGATGAGATTAAACCCCGCGTAACGGTGCTTTTGAGCGGCGATCTTTGCTAAGTAATCAGCCGCATTTCGGTCGCCGGTTAGAAACTCTTGTACTAGATGGCCGCGGCTGATCGCGTCGCCGGGCACAGGGTGGCCGGGCTCTCTAAAGTTAGTCACTAACGCAAAACGCCCGTTTTCAGGATGCACCCCTAACCAAGTGCCCCCAGCTTCGAGATCTCGGCCGGCGAGTAACCCTGGGGCGTCTTGCCAGTAGTGAGCGGTCAGCGCTGGGCGTTGATGAAATTCATCGCGATTTGCGGCAATACGCAAGGGATAGGCGTGATCGGGTTGAAATTCTATATAGGCAATACACATGAGATTATCGTGCGGCGACGAGAGCAGGCTGTGACTGATAGGCCTGACGAATACGGTTAGCATCGCCCATGCCAGAATAACGCCCATAGGCGTTCAGTAACACAATGGCGACATTGCGATTGTCAAGTTGTGTGTTAAGCACTAAGCATCTGCCCGCTTCGTTGATGAAACCAGTTTTAGACACCTGGATTTGCCAATCTTTGTTTGCCACTAAGCGGTTAGTATTCACATATCTCAGCTGCTGCCCAGGTTTTGGGCTGACCGTGTAATCTTTGTTAGTGGAAAACTGTTGAATCAAAGAGTATTCGGCGGCAGCCTGAAGCATTTTAGCTAAATCAGGTGCTGTTGAGAGATTTTCGCTGGATAACCCAGTCGGCTCTACGAATAAGGTATAACGCATCCCCAGCGCATGGGCTTTTTCATTCATGGCCCTAACAAATGCGGGTAGCCCCCCTGGATAATTACGCCCTAAAGCACTCGCAGCACGATTTTCTGAAGACATCAAGGCCAATAAAAGTAAATCGCGTCGGCTTAATTTTGAGCCTATCGATAGGCGTGAACGGGTATGTTTAAGCGTATCGATATCCTCGCGGGTGATTTCCAGCATTTCATCGAGATCTTGCTGCGCATCTAATACCACCATGGCAGTCATCAGCTTGGTGATGGAAGCGATGGGGCGTACTAAATAATGATTTTTCTCATACAGCACTTCGCCAGTATCCACATCATATACATAAGCAACCTGCGAATGCAGGTCGTTAGCTGCCAATTTCAATAAGATAGAATCATCATTTTGCGCAGGTTGGGTCACCGATGCGGTGACGGGGGTAAGGTTTTGAGCATGTACCTTGTAAGGTGCGTCGTATTGTGGGCTATCTTGCTCGGCTTGATAGGTGGACTGAGCATTTGTTTTAAGCCCAAAAGCAACTGCAGATGTTAGGACTAATGTGGTTGCGGCGAGTATAATTGTGGGCTTTGCTTTGGTCTTAAACATAGTCGTGCGGTATGGTTTGCAATGGCAGGTGGGGTGGTTTCGAGGACACCTCATAATCATACCAGAAAATGCTGTAACTTCCGCCCCTAAATTAATGATAGTTAGGCATTTTTTAGCCTAGGATCATCCCTTATAAAAGCGCGTTTTTTAATCTTTAGGGATTGAGTTTTCATGAAAAAAAACCACATTGTGATGATTTTGATTGGGTTGTGCTTGATTATTGGGCAAGCGGCGTCCGCATCGAGTCATCACATCCGAGCAAACTCGATCAGCATTGAACAGCAAGCGAAACCTGTGTGGGTTGAACTACGACTGCCTTCCCAAGGGAGCAGCCAGTCGAGCAATGTAAAGCTGCAGCACTTGCTTTTGACACTACACTGGCAACATCCTGCTCAACTCAGTGCAACACTCTGCGATGCCCGACGCAAACAATGCCGTCAAGCCTCTCCAGCTGGCCATTTGGCAGGTTCTTTTTTTACTGACCAGAGCATTTATGATCCTTTATGGCTCAAACTAGAGGTGAAGTCATGGCAGGGCGGTTACCCGCCGGCACATGTAAGGGTGGAATTAGCGCTTTGGTCCCAACCATAATTTAAAAAAATTAAAGATTTACTATTTGATGCCGATAACTAGATAAGACTGTCTTTAGTTTTATGTGCTTATCATGAATCCATCTACGCTTATTGGCATTGTTGCAAGTGTTATTTTGCTGGCGGTTGTTTTATTTTATACCGCTGTAGATCCCAGCTTATTTATAGATATCCCTGGTCTTTTGGTCGTACTCGTAGGGACGATGGCTGCGACATTTATCAGCTATCCTCTAAGCGAGGTTGTGCGGATTTTTGGTCTTATCGGCACGGTACTACGCAATGAAAAGCTCTATACCCAAGATGATATTGATGAGCTTATAAATATTTCTAGACTCTGGATAGCGGGTGATATTCGTGCCGTTGAGGATGCCCTTGAAGAGGTACATAATCCCTTTTTGAAAACTGGGGTGCAGCTCGTCATTGATATGACTCCAGAAGAAGAGATTTTAGAGTTATTACAATGGCGGATTTCAAGAATGCGCGCGCGCGAGCACGCTGAGGCGCAACTATTTAGGGTGATGGCAAGTTATGCCCCGGCCTTTGGCATGATCGGGACACTCATTGGCTTGGTCAATTTGATGTTTTTGTTGGGCGATGGGGATATTACGGCGATTGGCCAACAGATGGCATTAGCGTTGATGACCACTTTTTATGGCGTACTGCTTTCTAACCTTATTTTTAAACCAGTGGCCGTCAAGTTAGAGCGCCGCACTGAACAGCGTGTCATTTTGATGAATATGGTCTTGCAGGGCATTTCCATGATGAGTCAGAAGCGTGGTCCCGCAGTGATGCGCGAAACACTTAATTCCTTTATGGCACAGTACCGCGATGAACTGAATAGTGATCAGGCACTGTATGACGAGCAAACTGAGCATTTAAATTCATAATTGCTGCCATGCCCACTAAAAAATTACGTGATTTAACCACCAGCAATGAACTTTTAAAAAAAGAGCTCCAGGAAGCGCGGGTTCGGTTACGGCAACGCGGACATTCCGATCAACACGCTACCGCATGGGTGGCTCTAAACGCAACTCCCCCTCAAGAGGAGGAGGAGACTTGGTTTGCAACCTATCTTGATATGATGACCCTGCTGTTGGTCTTAATGCTGGTTATGCTTGCATTTGCAGGTGCACAAACCCAATCAGATCAAGACATAGATCCTGCGTCGGCACCTGCGACTGCGGATAGCGCCGAGCAGGATTCTGCTGCACAGTCCTTTCCGGCTGATGGGCTTATAGAATGGGGCGGAATTGAT
>JAJYTK010000141.1 GCA_021793095.1 Pseudomonadota bacterium | reverse complement strand
GTCGATGGCAACTTTACCAACGTCGAGACCGGGGCTTCCCTAGAAAACTTGGCCAGTATCCACCGTGGTCGCATGGACGTCGGGATGACTGTTCACGTACCCGCATTGGATGCCGTTAATGGCGAGGGCGAGTTTGAGGGTAACAAGGTAGAAAACGTCGCCTTTATCGGCCACGTCTACCCCGAGGTGGTACAGATTGTGACCCGTAAAGCGACGGGCATTAGCAGTCTGGATGAAATCGCCGACAATTAATTGTCTTTTGCTGGCAAAAGGGGCCCCTATTAGGTCCTTTTTGCCTTTTTCACTTTATCTATAAAAATAAAGCCCATGTAGTTCCACCATATTCACTCCAGGCGAGGACCCGTCATTATGGTCAAAGAGAACACGCTTACCCAGGCTGAGCAGGCAGAACAAGCAGAACAAGATGCCAAAGCGCTATTACAAAAATACGATCGAGAGAGTAACTTTCGTGAAAAAATAGGCGTTTGGGCATGGGTGGTCACTTTTTTAGGGGTTTCCCTGACCGTTTTCCATATCTACACCGGCTATTTTGGTACCCTACAGTCCCAAAAGCAGGGGGCCATTCATTTAGGCACTGCGCTAGGCTTGGTTTTTTTGCTGTTCCCAATGAAAAAGGGCCAGCAGCTATTTCAAAAGTCGGTCCCTTGGTATGACTTGATATTGGCCTTCGGCTCGATGTACATCACCTATTACAAGGTGATTTATTTTGATGATCTGCTCCGCGGGGTGACCTGGGGGTATTCCGAGGTAGATACTTGGCTGTCCGTGGCAGGTATTTTGCTATTGCTCGAGGCGACGCGTCGCACCGTCGGGGTGCCGATCGTGATCGTGGCTCTGGTCATGATGTCGTATGCCTTGTTTGGGAATCATATCCCCACACGCATGCTGTCCCACCAGGGTTATGACTTTTTCGAAATTGCGACCCGCTTGTGGTATCGAGATAGTGGGGTGTTTGGCACACCGCTGCAGATTTCTGCCAAGTACATCTTTTTGTTTTTGTTCTTTGGGGTGATTTTGGTACACACCCGCATTGGGCAGTTTTTTAATGATTTGGCTTTTGGTCTGACCGGGCGCTTTACCGGGGGCACGGCCAAGGCTGCCGTTGTTGCCAGCGCCCTCCAAGGGATGGTATCGGGCAGCTCGGTGGGTAACACCGTTGCCTCGGGATCATTTACGATTCCCATGATGAAAAATGCCGGTTTTAAGCCCGAGTTTGCTGCCGGTACCGAGGCCTCGGCCTCGACAGGGGGGCAGATCATGCCGCCGATCATGGGGGCCGCGGCCTTTATCATGATGGAGTATTTAGGGGTTTCCTATGCCTACATCATGGCCGCCGCAGTGATCCCCGCGACGTTGTACTTTTTGGGGATTTTTATTGGGACGCACTTTGAGGCCAAGCGTTTGCGTATTTTAGGCTTGCCCACCTCTGAGCTGCCCAATGTCAAACACCTCATGAAGCAGTACGGCTACATGCTGCTGCCGCTGATAGTGATTGTGGGTACCGTCATGATTGGGTATACCCCTCAGCGCGCGGCGATACTCGGGATTGCTACCGCCTTTGTAGTGAGCTTAGTGCGTTCAGAAACGCGCATGGGTTTGCGCAAAATCATCTACGTACTCGAACAAGGTGCGCGCGTGGCACTGCCCGTGATTGCTGCTGTGGCTACCGCAGGGATTATCGCCGGGGTGGTCAGTATGACCGGCTTAGGCTCTAAATTTGCAGCCAGCATTATCGCCTTGTCCGGCGGGCATCTGTTTTTGGCATTGTTCTTTACCATGATTGCCTGTTTGGTACTGGGGATGGGCCTGCCCACCACTGCAAACTACGTTGTGACCGCGACTGTCGCTGCCCCGGCCTTGATTAATGGCTTTGATTTGGCACCCATCGCTGTCCACATGTTTGTGTTTTACTTTGGTATTGTGGCGGATATCACACCGCCGGTGTGTTTAGCAGCCTATGCCGGTGCTGGGATTGCCGGGGCCAACCCCTTTAAGAGTGGGGTGACCGCCGTCAAACTCGCCATCGCGGCCTTTATTATCCCGTATATCTTTGTTTACAGCCCAATACTCGTGATGGATAACGTCACCGCCATCCCATTGATATTGGCTGTGGTGACCTCGATACTCGGGATGATTGCAGTCAGTAGCGCCATGATCGGCTTCTATATCCGCAACTCTCGTGCCTACGAACGCGTGATACTGTTTGTTGCAGGGGTATGCTTGATCATTCCTGAGTTGGCCATTAGTCTTGTAGGTCTTGTCTTGCTGGCAGTGATATGGTTCCTGCAAAAGCAACGAGACGATGACAGTGGCTCTCACCCTGAGGCTGTCGGCGCTTAAGCTCATCCACCAGCGCCCGAGAGCGGGCATCCGGTGAGGGACCCAAAAAGGCAGAAAGTTCTTCAAAAAATATTTTTGAGGAACTTTACTGCCTTTTACCGCTCTGACTATAGGGTGATTAGCACTCTCGCTCAGAGACTGCTAAAATAGAAATGATCTAAACTCGAGGAGTTTTATTGAGCTTTTTGTCTAACAAAGGAACGTCTATGACCCAAAGTTCGCACAGCTTGGTAGCCGCACCTGCACAGTCCTTGGCCGTCGCAGTATCCAATCCGGGTGCCCTTGGCACGCTGGAGGCCTATATTACTGCTGTTAATCAGCAACCCATGTTGAGTGCAGACGAAGAGCGCGACCTAGGCGAACGTTTACAAAAACACGGCGATCTGGATGCTGCACGCCGTCTCATTATGTCGCACTTGCGGCTGGTCGTATCGACTGCAAGACAATACCTCGGCTATGGACTGCCCCATGCCGATCTCATCCAAGAGGGCAACGTCGGCCTGATGAAGGCAGTACGTCGCTTTGACCCCACGCGTGGTGTGCGCTTGGTATCTTTCGCTATTCACTGGATCAAGGCAGAAATCCACGAATATATTATTCGCAACTGGCGCTTGGTGCGTATTGCTACCACCAAAGCACAACGTAAATTGTTTTTTAATCTGCGCCGCCTACGGCCCGAACATATGGAAACACTCGAGCCCGAGGAAATAGAAAAAATCGCGCGCGAGCTCAATGTCCGCCCCGAAGATGTCAGCGAGATGGAGCTACGCATGTCCGGTGGTGAGATAGGTTTCGAAACCCCCAGCGATGACGATGATGACGAGGGATACTTTGCCCCCTCTACCTACCTCTCTGACGAAGGCGCACTCGAGCCCTCTAACATGCTCGAACAGGCCCAACAAATACAACTGCAGGGCCCTGGCTTAGAACAGGCCATCAACCAGTTAGATGAGCGATCCCAAGAGATCATCCGCTCTCGCTGGTTACAAGATGACCGGGCCAAAACCTTGCACGAACTGGGCGATGAGTTTGGCGTCTCTGCCGAGCGCATCCGCCAAATTGAGGCCGCCGCGCTCAAGAAAATGCGCAACTATTTACAGGCTGATGCGACTGCATAATCGCAGCATTATGTCGCCCAATTGCCCCCATCGAGAGACTCTCATTGGGGGCTTTTTATTGGCCGCTGTTTCGCTGATGTTTCGAGCGAAGCGAGACATCAGGAAAATTGATGCCTGTAGGGTGACGGGGCAGCAACTCGCCCGTCAGCCAGTGAGCCCTGCTGTTCCATTGGAGCGTAGGGTGACGGGACGGCAGCTCGTTCATAGGCTGCTTTTCAAGCAACACAAAAGTCCAGTATTCAGTCTTTGGCAGGAACCGTTACAATGGGTGTAGATTTGCTCGCATTCTACAAAGTTTCTTTACGGTAATCTGGCTTACAATAACATTATGGATAAAGCACAAATTCAAAATTTATTGCCGCAGTTTGAGCGTCATTATGATGCGCTCATTGCGCAGACCCAAGAGTTTCCCCCTGATGGTAGTCGTCCTGTGACGGTGTGTGGCCGCTTATGCGGTTGGGTGAGTGCGGCCGCCTTAGAGTGTTTGGCTGAGCTCGCTGGGGTCAAGATTACCGAAGAGGCGGTGCATATTGCCTGGGCTGA
>JAJYTK010000140.1 GCA_021793095.1 Pseudomonadota bacterium | reverse complement strand
AACAAGGCGCCCAGCAGGCGGTGTGGTTGTTGTGATTTAGCGCTTGTTTGGTGGGCCTAAAGGCGTTATACTCTACGTCTTGTCTTTTGCCCGCTTTTATATTTTCCTAGCGATATTATTGCGAGGTTGATCTATAAAACGGGCTATTGGGCAAACTTGCCTAATATCCATAAAAGGAGTTTTTTATGCGTCATTATGAGGTGGTGTTTATAGTACACCCCGATCAGAGCGAACAAGTTAACGCCATGATCGAAAGATACGAGGCGACTGTTACCGCTGGTGGTGGTAAAGTTCACCGTGTTGAAGACTGGGGCCGCAGACAGTTGGCGTATCCCATTCAAAAACTCGTTAAAGCACATTATGTGTGCCTAAACGTCGAAATTAACAAGGAAACACTCGAAGAGCTCGAGCACGCTTTCCGCTACAACGATGCGATTTTACGCAGTCTCATCACCCAGACCAAGGAAGCCCCCGAGGGTCCTTCGGTCATGATGAAGTCCGTTGAGCGCGAGGAAGGTCGTCGCAGCGATGCTGATGACGATTCCGAGACCTCTAACGAGGCTCAGGACAGCACAGAAGACGAGCCTGCATCTGAGCAGCCATCTGCTGATCAGGCAGAGGAAAAGACGGAGAACGCCTAATACGTGAGTAATCACCACGCACAGCGCAATCAGGCGGTGTTAACGGGGGTCGTCCAGCAGATCGAGCCATTACGGCATACTCCTGCAGGGGTCCCGGTGCTTTCGCTGCAGCTACAGCATCAATCGCGTCAGCAGCAGGGGGAGTTTCAGCGTCAGCTAGATTTCGAATTGAGTGCGCGTGCGGTGGGGGCCGTTGCCCAACAACTTTCCGATGCGATAGAAATAGGCAGCTGCCTATGTTGTTGGGGGTTTATGGCACCCGGGCATCGTTCCAGTTCTTTTTTGCTATTGCATATCAATAGATTCGAGTTATTAAATTGTTTGCCCCAATGGGGCCAAGAGGAAAATCATCATGGCAGTCGGTCGTAGAAGAAGAGATAGACGTCGTCGTTTTGGTCAACAAAATCCATTGTTTAGACGACGCAAGTTTTGCCGCTTTACAGTGGCAGGCGTTAAGGAAATTGATTACAAAGATATCGATACCTTGCGCGATTTTATCCAGGAAAATGGTAAAATCATTCCAGCACGTTTAACCGGTACCAAGGCGCACTTCCAACGCCAGCTCGATAACGCGATCAAGCGTGCTCGCTTCCTGGCTTTGTTGCCCTACACTGATAATCACAAATAAGCTGGGAGCTCAAAATGCAAGTAATTTTGCTAGAAAAAGTTGTCAATTTAGGTGATTTGGGTGACGTGGTTCGCGTGCGCAACGGTTATGCACGCAACTTTTTGATTCCTCGTGGTATTGCACGCCGTGCAACCCCTGAGGCCATCCAAGAAATCGAAGCACAGCGTGCCGAGCTCGAGCGCGCCCAACAAGAACGCTTGGCTGCCGCTCAGGCGCTGGGCAATCAGTTGGCTGAGCTACGCGTCGAGATTTCACAAAAGGCGGGTGTGGATGGGCGTCTGTTTGGTTCTGTGACCAATATGGACATCGCCACAGCCCTGGCCGAAAAGGGTTTCGACAGCGTTCAGCGCTCGCAGATCCGTCTGAGCGACGGCCCCTTCAAGGCGGTGGGCGAGTACCCTGTAGTGATTTCCTTGCACCCTGATGTAGAGGTAGAAATCACCGTTGCTGTCGAGGGTGACCTCGACTAAAACAGTCGCGACAGCATCATTAAAAAGCCGGCTGCATTGCACCGGCTTTTTTTATCGCCAGTACAATATAAAATGACTTATGGTCATTTTGTCATTGGCTTTATGTTTGGCATCACACTTCAGATAGGCATATTTTATGCAGCAAGTCCCTAGCCCCGAAGAGTTTTCCGCACCCGATACCCCTCCTGCTGGCCACGATGGTGAGTTGGCAGATCTACGTTTGCCCCCTCATTCAGTCGAGGCCGAGCAATCTGTGTTAGGTGGGTTGATGTTGGATAACCACGCCTGGGATCGCATTGCCGATCTGTTGCGTGAGGACGATTTTTATCGTTATGAACACCGCCTGATTTGGCGTCATATTTCCAAACTCATCGAGTTAAACAGAGTGGCGGATGTGGTCACGGTCCACGAGTCCTTGGTCAATGCGGGACAGGCCGATGAGATTGGTGAAATTCATTATCTTAATGCGCTGACGCACAATACACCGTCGGCGGCCAATATTCGTCGTTATGCTGAAATCGTGCGCGAGCGTTCAATGCTGCGTCGTTTGGTCACCATTGCCGATGATATTGCCAGCAACGCCTTGCAGCCGCGCGGTAAAGAGGCGCGTGAGATCTTGGACCAGGCTGAGTCACTGATTTTTCAGATTGCCCAAGAAGGGGCGCGCGGCGGTGAGGGGTTTCTCGAGATCGAGCCTGTGCTCAAGCAGGTCGTTGAGCGCATTGATGAGCTCTATCAACGCCAAGATGATTCTGAGGTCACCGGGGTGCCCACCGGCTTTATCGATCTTGATCGGATGACTTCGGGGCTCCAAGAGGGCGATTTGGTCATCGTTGCCGGGCGGCCGTCGATGGGTAAAACCTCGTTGGCCATGAATATCAGTGAGTATATTGCTATCCATCATGGCTTGCCGGTGGCTGTGTTTTCCATGGAAATGGGCGCGGCACAGCTCGCAATGCGCATGATTGGCTCGGTAGGGATGTTGGATCAACATCGGTTACGTACGGGAAAGCTGCGCGAGGATGATTGGCGCAAGGTGGTGGATGCGATGAAAACCATCCAACAATCACAAATTTTTATTGATGAAACTCCCGGACTTTCAGCGATGGAGGTGCGCGCACGGGCCCGTCGATTAGCCCGTCAGTGTGGCAAGCTAGGGGTGATTGTGATTGACTACCTACAGTTGATGTCAGGCAGTTCGGGCAGTGAAAACCGAGCCACAGAGATTTCTGAAATCAGTCGCTCGCTCAAGGGGCTGGCCCGTGAATTAAACTGCCCGGTCGTGGCCCTATCGCAGTTAAACCGCAGTTTAGAGCAGCGTCCCAATAAACGCCCAGTGATGAGTGATTTGCGTGAGTCTGGTGCGATTGAGCAGGATGCGGACCTGATTCTCTTTATTTATCGCGATGAGGTGTATCACCCTGATACCCCCGACAAAGGCACTGCCGAAATAATCATCGGCAAGCAGCGTAACGGGCCAATTGGGACTGTGCGTTTGGCCTTCCAAGGGTCAAGCACCCGTTTTTTAAACTTTATCCAAGACCAATAAATTAGGCATTACTCAACGCAATGGCCGCGTCATAGGCGCTTTGTAGCGAGCGCTCATCAGCAATGCCCTGGCCAGCGATGTCGTAGGCCGTGCCATGATCCACACTGGTCCGTATAAAGGGCAACCCGACCGTGACGTTGACGCCTTGTTCTAGGCCCATGTATTTCACGGGGATCAGCCCTTGATCGTGGTACTGGGCCACGACAATATCAAACTCACCCCGGCGGGCACGCATAAAGATGGTGTCGCCCGGCCATGGGCCACTGACGTCTATGCCGCGTTGGCGAGCCTGCTCGATGGCGGGTTGGATGATTTCTATTTCCTCAGTCCCAAATTGACCTGCCTCACCGGCATGTGGGTTGAGACCCGCGACGGCAATCCGAGCCGTCGGCAGCTGGGCCTGCTGACAAAACTGATGGGCTAGCTGGATGGTCTGGAGCTGCTTTTCAATGCTGAGCTGGCTGCTGACTTCTTTAAGGGGGATATGAATGGTGGCGAGCATGACCTTGATCTCATCATTCATGAGCATCATGGCATAGTGTTCGGTATTCGTTTTTTCTGCCAAAATCTCGGTATGCCCAGGCGCCTGGATCCCTGCTTGGTGCATGGCATCTTTGTTGAGGGGAGCCGTCACAATGGCACGCACATGCCCCTCGTTGGCGTGTTGGATGGCAAAATTGAGTGCATCATAGGCCATTTTCCCCGCCTCAGCATTGACCTCGCCATAGGGTAGGTCTTCGGGCAGTGGCGGC
>JAJYTK010000139.1 GCA_021793095.1 Pseudomonadota bacterium | reverse complement strand
GTGACATGCTCTCTACCCCACCTGCAATCACCAAACCGGCCTCACCAGCTCGGATTGCACGTGCAGCTGTACCCACAGCGTCTAAGCTGGAACCGCAAAGGCGGTTAAGCGTCATGCCAGGCACCGTATCGGGCAAACCTGCCAATAATGCAGACATACGTGCGACGTTGCGGTTGTCTTCGCCGGCTTGGTTGGCACAACAATAGAGCACATCATCTACACTGCCCCAGTCAACATTTGGATATTTCTCCATTAACGCTCGAATGGGAATCGCCCCCAAGTCATCCGCACGCACGGAAGACAAGCTACCAGCATAGCGCCCAAACGGGGTACGCAACCCATCACAAATATAAGCGTCAGAACTCATTGACCTCTCCTGCGTTGGTAAAAAACTGAACGCTCATTGTATCCGCATTATGGAGGATCCAAAATAAAATACCCTGCAACTGTTCGCTGCAGGGTATTTTTATGAAAAGCTCGTGACTAATACTGAGTCAATTAGCCAGCAAAGTTTTGTTCTACAAACTGCCAGTTGACGAGCTCCCAGAATTTTTCTAGGTAAGCAGGACGTGCATTGCGGTAGTCAATGTAGTAGGCGTGCTCCCAAACATCACAGGTCAGCAGAGGCTTATCATTGCCAGTCAGTGGTGTATCGGCATTGCTAGTATTCACAATATCGACACTGCCGTCTTGTTTTTTCACCAACCATGTCCAGCCAGAACCGAAATTGCCTGCAGCTGCCGTATTAAAGGCCGTTTTGAACTCTTCAAAGCTACCCCACTTGTCATTGATAGCCTGAGCCAGCGCACCGCTGGGCTCGCCACCAGCGTTAGGTGCTAAGCAATTCCAATAGAAAGTGTGGTTCCAAACCTGGGCCGCATTATTAAAGATACCGCCGGAGGATTTCTTGACGATTTCCTCGAGCTCGGAGTTTTCGAACTCTGTGCCCTTGACCATGTTGTTCAGATTGTTGACGTAGGTCTGATGGTGCTTACCGTAGTGATACTCAAGCGTTTCCTTGGAGATTTGTGGCTCCAAAGCATCCATGGCATAAGGAAGTTCGGGTAATTTAAATGTCATCGATATTTTCCTTTATTAAAGCTAACTCATATGTGGCAATAAGCCACAACTCCTAGATGAAAATACCTACTATTTTACAGCAGACTGTATTTTTACTCTAAATCATTGCGCGCTGGATAGGCAAAAAAATTTACCTCTGCGCTAGCACCCTTTAAGTCTAACGTATTTTTGCTGTTAATGAATCAAATACGCCAACTAAATAAAACATCAGGCCAAATAAATTTGGCGATGCATGCCCAATCAAAAGTGGTCGATTATTAGCCAAAGAACCCCAAGCCCAAGCCTATGGCGAGTTGCCCCCTTCTACACACATCATTATCCACATTTTCTGTGAGTAAATGGACTTATCCACACCCTCATGTGCACAATAAGAAAAGGACGCCCTAAAGACAGGGCTGTGATAGACTTTGCAGTGCTATTCATTGTTCTTAAATGAGGATCCATCAGGTGTACACACTCATTGAGGCCGCTGGTTGGCCAATCTGGTTACTGTTGGCATGTTCAGTGGTCGGCCTGGCTATCGTTTTAGAGCGTTCCTATCAATTGCGCAAATCGCGCATTGTCCCCACGGACATACGCCAGTTTGCCCAAGATCTGGCCCAGCAAAGCACCCCTAACATCGAAAGCCTTGAACGGCTGCGCCAAAGCCCTTTGGGCCAACTCTATGCCGCCTTGATTCAACAACGCGACCAGCCTGCTCCCGTGCGTGAAGAGATTGCAGCCGAAATAGGCCAAAGCATCCGTTTTGCCCTCAACCGCTTTTTACCCGCACTCGGGACAGTGGCTGTGATTGCTCCGCTGCTGGGCCTATTTGGTACGGTCATTGGTATGATAGAACTTTTCAGCGCCTACACCCCCCAAGGCAGCGACCCCGATCAATTTGCGCGTGGCATTTCTATCGCCCTGTACAACACGGCTTTAGGCATTATCATCGCTATCCCTGCATTGATTTTTCATCGTTATTTCCGTAGCCAAGCGCGCTATTTTTTGCACGTACTAGAGATCGAATCCTCGCGATTTAACCGCTTTATAGATTTTATCCACACACGCCATCCTTCTCATACTCACCCTGCAAGGTCTTTTCCAGAACAGCGTTAAACCAGTATGTCAATTTAAGGATCGTCGCTATGAGCCGTTTTAAGCCCCGCTGGCAATCAAACTCTGATGAAGACGCATTGGAAATCAATGTCATCCCGTTGATCGACATTTTGCTGGTGGTACTCATTTTTATCACTGCCACGACGACTTTTAGCACCATCGAGCATTTAGAATTAAAACTTCCCGGCAGCAACCATGAGAGCATCGCCACTCAGGGCAATATCTTGCTCATTACCCATGAAGGACAATACGCCCTTAATGGGCGTGTATTGGCCAACGATGACGACAGCCTCGCGTTAGCGATGACTAACCTCGAGGATAAAAGCGAGTTACTCATCTACGCAGATGCGGATGCGCGACATGCTGCGGTGGTGCGCGCATTAGAGGCTGCCAATAAAGGGCAACTCGAACGTATACATTTCGCGACCGAAAGGCAACCGGAGTAATCCCACGATCATGCAAGCCAAACTTAATCACTGGGTGCACCAACAATGGCAACACAAGGGTGTGGTTGCCCGCCTGTTATACCCCCTCAGTCGTCTGACTGCGCGTTTTATCAAATACAAACAAAATAAAACTTACCCAAGCTGGAACACCCCCATGCCTCCCATTATTATTGTGGGCAATATTTTGGTGGGCGGTGTGGGCAAAACCCCGGTGGTGGTTTCTCTATGTCAGCAACTTAAGCGTTTTGGCTGGCAACCTGGGGTGATTAGTCGGGGCTATGGCGCAAAAATTGGGCCCGCACCCATCGCTGGGCACGCCCCCTTAGACCCACAACAGGTGGGCGATGAGCCCAGTATGATTGCCCAACTCGCCCAAGTGCCCATCGCCGTACACCCCGATCGGCGCCGAGCCGCTGAGGCTTTAATAGAGTTTGCCCCCCAAATCGATGTCATTATTGCTGATGACGGCCTACAGCATTATGCCTTACCCCGCGCGGTAGAAATCCTCGTCCAAGACGAGCGCAATACAGGCAATGGCTGGTTACTGCCTGCGGGCCCATTACGCGAGCCGCCGTCACGTTTAGACCATGTCGATTGGATTTTAAATAGGCAGCTCAGCGCCCCTGCTGATTATGCCGATTTCTTGCACCAAGCAGCCGCGTCTACTGCCGATACTGTTGCGTCTACCGAGACGCCGATGGCTGCCGATTCACAGCCATCCGAACAAGCAGGGCCGCCCCAGATAACGATGTGGCTTCAGCCCACCAAACTAGAACAAATGGCCAGTCAAAAGAAGCTCACCATCAAACATTGGCAAGATTTCTACCCCTATCCCTGCCAAGCAATGGCGGGCATTGGCCAGCCCGAGCGTTTTTTCACCATGTTAGAGAGTCTTGGCTTTGAACTGGAAAGGACCCGTGCACTGCGCGATCATGCGCCCATCAAAGCCGCTGACCTACAAGCCTTTGAGCAAGCACCGATACTCATAACAGCCAAAGATGCAATCAAACTCATGCACAGCCCCTGGCATATGGACCCTCGCTTTTGGATTGTGCACGTCGAAGCGCACTTTCATCCTGGCAATTGGGTAGAACAACTGCAAAACCAACTCAAAGAGAAAAAGAACAAAGGTATTTCCTCACGCTTGGGAACATGTTAAAAACAAAGTATCAGTAATAAATAACGATAACCACACCTTGGGGGTTTTCCATGGACAAGAGAATATTGGACGTCTTGGTATGTCCTGTTTGCAAATCCTCTCTAGATTATGTAGAGGCTGATCAGGAATTAATCTGCAAGGCCGATCGGCTCGCTTTCCCTGTTCGCGACGGCATGCCCATCATGCTCCAAGACGAGGCCCGCGAAATACCGGCGACCGACGAGCTATAGCCTAACCGGACAATCTGACACCATCCGCCGCA
>JAJYTK010000138.1 GCA_021793095.1 Pseudomonadota bacterium | reverse complement strand
TAGGTCTACTGGCCCAAGGCGCATTGTCAGTATCTAATTGATGAGTATCGTTGCCCTCGTTCCTTGAGCGAGGGCAATTTTTTTTAAAAGTTTACGCTCCATGTGGATACCTTTTGTTTTTGTTTTTTTATTTTCTACAGGCTTTTCGGCGGCTGAGTTTGGGGTGAGAGATGCAGGACCCTTTATGTTGTTGCTGATGCGCAGTTTAATGACGATGCCGTTATTGCTCTTATTACTGTTTTTCCGAAAGCAAAAAATGCAATGGGGTGATGGACGCTCGCGGGCGCAGCAAATGGGGGTAGGGGTCTTATTGCACGGGGCTTATCTGGGCGGTGTGTTTGCAGCGATCCAAGCAGGGATGGCCCCCGGGGTGACGGCCTTGTTGGTGACCATGCATCCTTTGTTGACCGCGGTATTGGCCAAACCTATTTTTGGCGTGCAATTATCGGTACAGCAATGGCTCAGTTTTTTGATAGGGGCGATAGGGGCTGCACTGGTCTTGGGCGGTGGGTTGGATGTCTCCACAGATCAGTATCAATTGAGCGGGGTCGGGCTGTTGTGGTGCTTGGTCTCCTTGGTCGGGATTTCTTTTGCTACTCTGTGGCAAAAGAAAATGGATCAGGCGATGGGACAGGTAGAGGGGCTATTTTTTCAATATTTTGGTGCTTTTTTTGTGTTTTTGCTGGCCTGCCTTTTCACACAAGATTTCCGAATGCATTCGACCTTGTCCCTCTGGCTGACTTTGGCTTGGTTGGTGCTGGCTATTTCCATTGGCGCCATTTGGTTGTTAATGATTATGTTAAAACGTGGTGAGGCACATCAAGTCGCTCGCATGTTTTTTCTGATTCCGCCCTTGGCGGCTGCACAGGCGTGGCTCTTATTCGGTGAGCAATGGAATGCGCTCATGCTGGTAGGGGCAGTGCTGGTATTGGGTGGATTGCTATTAGGTCGAGAAAAAAAGGCCGTATAATCGTTGCCATAGCCATAGCCATAGCCATAGCCATAGCCATAGCCATAGCCATAGCCATAGCCATAGCCATAGCCATAGCCATAGCCAAGCTACGGTTAATCTAAAATAAAAACTCATTTGCTCTAGGGAGACTCATGCACTTTATACATACCGTTATTCACAGATTGATCGCACTGCTGAATGCTCCCAAGTTTTTGTCTTCGCTGACCATCATCAATGGGCTTTGGTTGATTGCCCCTATTGTTCGTGCATATAGCCAGCATATTGATTGGCGCACCCATGGCTTTACCGAGTGGTTGCAGTCCCTAGGGTTTATAGAGCTTTTAGACCTGCCACGCTTTTCATTAGGCATTATTTTGATTGGCCTGGGGGTGTCTTTAGTATTTCGCTCCCGCATTGCCTGGTTATTTGCGGTTTTAATTCTCATGTTGTTGGTCATGATAGACATCAGCATGGGGGAAAAGTATCTGTGGCACGCACTGTATTCCATCACCCTGCTGGTATTGTTGATGCATGCTTGGCGGGTGTTTCCTAATCACAGTACCACCAACACCAGTGCCATTGCTTTATTCAGTATTATTGTTTTGGCGGCGTATTCTGTATTAGGCACATTGTATTTAGGTGATCATTACAAACCCAAAATAGATGATCCCTTTACAGCGCTGTATTTTTCTATGATCAGTATGGCGACGGTGGGCTATGGTGATATTGTCCCTGTGACTGTCGAGTCGCGGATGTTTACCATCAGTATCGTGGTATTTGGGATCACTATTTTCACTACTTCGGTCGTTTATATTGCAGGGGCTTTGGTACGCGATACACAGGAAATTGTTCAAAAAAGGTTATTGCGGATGAAAAATCATTATGTGATTGTGGGGACTTCGTTATTGGCTCAATATGTTTATCAGGGGCTAAAAAAGCGCAAGATGAATGTGGTCGTGGTGTGCCCTGATGATAAGCGCCACTTATTCCCCGCAGATGCAGCGGTGGTCACGGGTGAGATGAGTGCGATTACCACTTTGCAGCAGGCATCAGTCAAGGACGCCCAATGCGTCATGGCCCTCGAGGAAAATGATGCTGAAAACACGTACATCTTACTTGCGGTCAATGAGGTAGCTGCAGACCATGTAAAAACGGTCACGGTTATTAATGATGAGAGTAACCGCAAAAAAATAGATTTGCTGCGGGCTGACTTTTCATTTTCCTTGACTGAGCTAGGGGGTGAAATACTCATGCGTGTGCTCAGTGGGGAAAGCATAGACAGCACAATGATTGGTGAGCTGCTCATTGGCCGTACGCAGGATAATATTACGTCCACTCCCAAGGGGGCGGCGGATGCGACTTGAGGGGTCTGAGCACGGGAGGGTCTATGATTAAAGCCCTATTGAGTATTGTATTGGGCTCATCACTAGGCGGCTTATTGCGTTGGGGGCTGAGCGTTAAATTTAATGCGCTGTGGTCTGTGATGCCCTTGGGCACCTATTTGGCGAATGTGATCGCAGGTTATGTGGCGGGTCTGGCTTTGGCCTTTTTTAGCCATCTGCCTAGCCTAAGCCCTGAATGGCGTTTGTTTCTATTGACGGGGTTTTGCGGCGCTTTGTCCACCTTTTCCACCTTTTCTCTCGAGGTGGTGCAAAGCTTTCAAAATGATCGCGTGTTCTCTGGGTTGGTTATTATTTTCTTGCATCTATTGAGTTCTTTATTGATGACTTATTTGGGCTTTTTGACTTATCAGTCATGGCAGTCATCCTGACAAGAAAGTGCGCCCCCTACAGTGTAGAGGGCGGCGCGTCGGCGCGTGCAGACAGACGTTGACCACGGCGTCGCAACAGATGCAAACAAATCAAAAACAATGTAGAAAAAGCGATCAATAGGGTGGCCACGGCCAGGATACTAGGGTTGATTTGCTCGCGTAGCCCAGAGAACATTTCGCGTGGGATGGTCCGCTGTTCGGGGCCTGCTAAAAAAAGAACAATGATAATCTCATCAAACGAGGCAATAAAAGCAAATAATGCCCCCGTTGCGATCCCTGGCCGAATCACTGGTAGGGTGACCGTACGAAAGGCATACCAAGGCGAGGCTCCTAAACTCAGGGCCGCGCGGTAAAGGGCAGGATTTAGCCCCGTCAAAGTCGCGGTGACGGTGATCACCACAAATGGTATTCCCAGCGTCGCATGGGCCAATACAATACCGCTAAAGGTGCCCGTGAGATTAAAGGGCGCGTAAAAGAAAAACATGCCCGCCGCCAAGATGATCACAGGCACGATCATCGGTGAGAGGAGCAGCGCCATAATCAAGCGCCGACAGGGCATGTTGGGCTGACTCAGGCCGAGGGCACCCAGTGTCCCCAAGGTGGTGGCCAACAAAGTAGCGCAACCACCAATTAAAAAACTATTGCGGATGGCATGGTGCCAGTTTGGGGCGTTTTCTAGCTGCTGATACCAGCGCAGTGAAAAGGCATTGGCCTCCAAGCGCAGCATCTCAGGGGTGATGCTAAAAAAGGGCTCGCTGTTAAAGGATAGGGGGATGATAATCAGTAGGGGGGTGATCAAAAATAGCAACACCAACGCTGCCATGGCATACAGTGCCCATTGGCCCATCCGATGAAAGAGTGAGTAGCTAACGGTATGCTTCATAGACATTAATACAAGCGTACGGAGGTCATGCCGACGAGTCGCTCATAGATCCAATAAAGCGCTAATATGGCAATCAGTAACAGGCCCCCCAAGGCGGCGGCCAGCCCCCAGTTATTAGACTCCTGCATATGAAAAGCGATGAGGTTAGCAATCATTTGCCCGTCGGTGCCCCCTAAGAGCGCCGGCGTGATGTAATAACCAATAGAAATGATAAACACTAGCAAAGCGCCCGCACTTAAACCAGGCAGTGAGAGAGGGAAATAGATTTTTGAAAAGGCCTGTACGGGCCGTGCCCCCATTGAAAGTGCGGCCTGCATAAAGGCAGGATTGATGCCACGCATCACGCTAAATAGGGGCAAAATCATAAAAGGCAGCAAGATATGCGTCATGGCCAAAATGGTAGAAAAGCGCGTATAGAGCAGTGTGAGCGGGGCATCAGTGAGTCCGCT
>JAJYTK010000137.1 GCA_021793095.1 Pseudomonadota bacterium | reverse complement strand
CATGCGACCACGGTGGATGCTGGCCAAGTTTTCTAGGGAAGCCCCGGTCTCGACGTTGGTAAAGTTGCCATCGACGTGGCTATTCCAGACGTTGGCGATCTCGCCACCCAAGGGGTAGTAGGTACCGCCCTGGCTGCCTGTACCCAGCGTGAACTCAGACTTGCGGTCCTCAGCCGTCGCGGTGAGCTCGGCCACAGGGGCATCAATGGTCAGCCCCTGCTCTTCGTAATAACGCTTGGCACCGGGGTGAATGGGCAGCCCATCTAGGCCGTTGAGCGCATTTTCAAGCGTCATCTGAGCACCCTGAGCGTGGGTGATCTCATTGGCA
Organism: Pseudomonadota bacterium; assembly: GCA_021793095.1. Lineage (GTDB taxonomy): Bacteria > Pseudomonadota > Gammaproteobacteria > Burkholderiales > Burkholderiaceae_B > Paenalcaligenes. Next base: position 3,744 of record JAJYTK010000137.1, on the reverse strand, counting down.
TTTTCTACCATGGCCTTGGCCAGCTGGTAGCCCAGCTCTTCGTCGATGGTATCGGTGTTACCGACCATCACCGCAAAGGCAGCGATAGTAGGTACGTCTGCATCCAGGAAGGGATACGCATCTTTGGAAATATCGTAACGCTGATAGCCACTGCTCTCTTCTGAGGCAGCAATCACCTCGTCAGATAGGCCCAGCATCACCACATCACCGGTCGAGGCATGGAGGCTCTCGATACTGCCTGCTGGGACGCCTAGGATCCCAAAGGAAATATCAATGTTGCCGTCCTGAACCAAATCTGCGGCGTTACCAAAGCCCTCTTGGAAAGCTTCGTAATCACCGTCACCAATGCCATAGGCCTCGAGAATGACGCGCGTGACCGAGTTGGTCTCACTGGCGGGTGGGCCAATGGCAATGCGTGCCGCCTCGGCACTACTAAAAATGGCAAATGTGGACGCAACGCTCGCGAGGGTAAAACGCATCAACGTCTTTTTTGCGTTCTTGACTTTCATTATTAGGTCTCCTTTAGCAAATGTTTAAACTGTTTGAATAAACATTTAGGTGAAATTGTTGGTTGTTAAAAAGGGTGCAATGGGGTCAATGGGTACATCGCCCCCACCCTAAATGATTTAATTTTTTTCGAATTTGGTTTTTTGAACTGTAAATACGAAAAAAGGATGGATTAAAGTGTTGATTAAAGTGTTAAATTTTAACTTTTTGGTGAGTTTAACGAATAGGATTTAATTAAGTTTTTAGTATATTTTCGTAACACTAGAAAACACAGCTAGAGTATAGGTAAACGATATTTCATCCGTCAAGATAAAACAACCCCTTTAAGTACTAATACGGATGAAGCGCTAAGCGGTTTTACCCCCCTCTAAAAGCCGCGTCAAAGCCGTGCCAAAGCCCCTGCAAACGCAGCCCATAAGCACCACACAAATCACTGAAACACCGGCCTGAGGCTACGGTAGTTCGAGCTCGGTAAACAACGGCGCGTGATCAGAAATCTGGCGCCACGGATTGCCCTGCAAGACACGTGCCGTGCGCACCGCAAAGCCGCGTTGATAGATACGATCCAGACGAAACCATGGAAACACACTGGGAAAGGTCCGCGGTGGCGGCATGATTCTGGCCCCGCGCCCAACGCCTAGTTCGGGAATTTTATTTTGTTGGTTTGGTGTGGCAGCAGGTTGCCACCAGCGTAAAGCGCGGTGGCGGAATGTCTTTTGCACGGGTATTTGGTGTGCAAAAGAAAAGACCTCATACAGATCTAATTCGCGGATTAACACCGGGCTAAGACGATTTTGCCAGTCGTTAAAATCACCGGCAATGATCAGCGGCTCGTGAGCAGGCACGACGCTTTTAATGCGGTTGACCAAGGCTTGGGCCTGCCGCTCGCGGCCCCCGGCAAAGAGCCCCAAATGCACGACCAAACAGTGCACCTGTCGATCGTCAATCTCAACCACCGCATGCAGCAGACCGCGCTGCTCTAGGCGGTGGTCAGAAACGTCTTGGTTTTCGTATTGCAGAATAGGATAACGCGATAACAAGGCATTGCCATGGTCGGTATGTTGACGCATGGCATTACACCCATAGGCGGTATACATGCCCATCACGGCCGCTAGAGACTCGTGCTGGGCATCGAGTGTCGCCTCACGCTCGTTGCGCCCCTGTACTTCTTGGAGGAAAAGCAGATCAGGCGCCAAATTGTACAAACTCAAACGCAGCTCATCGAGCGATTCACGTGCGCCTGTGGCAGATCGCCCCTTGTGAATGTTGTAACTAACGACGCGTATGGTCGACACCGCTCCTCCTGTTTTAACTGGGCGCCTTGTCTACCGGACGAAGCCGCAGATGCAGCTCTTGTAATTGCTTGGTGTCCACAGGTGCGGGCGCATGGGTGAGCAAACACTGGGCACGCTGCGTTTTGGGGAAGGCGATGACATCGCGAATAGAGGCGGCGTTGGCCAGTAGGGCCACTAACCGATCCAGCCCAAACGCAATCCCGCCGTGCGGGGGTGCACCGTATTGTAACGCATCCAGCAGGAAGCCAAATTTCTCTTGAGCCTGCTCGGCATCAATATTTAATGCCTCAAAGACCTGGGTCTGTATGTCGGCACGGTGGATGCGAATAGAGCCGCCACCGACCTCCCAACCATTGATCACCATATCATAGGCGCGGGCCAATGCCTTTTCTGGCTCGTTTTGCAGATAGGCCTCGTGCCCCTCTTTAGGACTGGTAAACGGATGGTGTGCGGCGACGTAACGCTTGGCCTCGGTGTCATATTCAAACATGGGGAAGTCCACCACCCACAGTGGACGCCAGCCCTCTGTAAAGAGACCATTTTCACGGCCAAACTCGCTTTGGCCCAGCTTGATACGCAACGCACCCATCGCATCGTTAACGATCTGGGTCTTGTCCGCACCAAAGAAAATCAAATCACCATCCTGCGCACCGGTGCGCTCAATCAGCTGGGTCAGCGCCTCTTCGTGGATGTTTTTCACGATGGGGGACTGTAGGCCGCCAGGAATATCATCCGCCTGGTTGACGCGGATATAGGCCAAGCCCTTGGCCCCATAGACCCCGACAAACTTAGTATAGGCATCAATCTCGCCGCGGCTCAGGGCGCAGCCATTGGGCACGCGCATCGCCACCACGCGGCTGCCCGCGTCATTGGCCGGACCGGAAAAGACCTTGAACTGCACATCGCGCATCAGGTCATCCACATCCGTCAACTCGAGCGCGACCCGCAAATCGGGACGATCGGAGCCAAAACGGCGCATGGCCTCGGCCCAACTCATGGTGGGGAAAGGATCCTCGAGCTCGATATCCTTGGCCTCGCGGAAGACCACCCGAATCATTTCCTCAAAAATAGCGCGAATCTCGTCTTCGTTTAGAAAAGAAATCTCGCAGTCAATCTGAGTAAACTCGGGCTGTCGGTCTGCGCGCAAATCCTCATCACGAAAGCATTTAGTGATTTGGTAATAGCGATCAAAACCAGAAACCATCAACATCTGCTTAAAGAGCTGTGGTGACTGGGGCAAGGCAAAAAACTGCCCAGCATGCACTCTAGAGGGCACCAAATAGTCACGCGCCCCTTCGGGGGTGCTCTTGGTCAACATGGGGGTTTCTACATCAATAAAACCCAAATCATCCAAATAATTGCGCACGGCACGCGTCACACGGTGACGCATCATCAGGTTGTGCTGCATATACGGACGACGGAGGTCGAGCACCCGATGGGTCAACCGTGTGGTCTCAGAGAGGTTGTCATCATCCAGTTGAAAGGCTGGCGTCAGCGAAGGATTGAGGATCTCGATCTCTTGGCACAGCACCTCAACCTCACCAGAGGGTAGATCTGGATTAATGGTGCCCTCGGGGCGCTTGCGCACCACACCAGTCACACGCAAGCAAAACTCATTGCGGATGCGCTCAGCAACGGCAAAGGTGTCCTCGGACTCGGGGTCGGCCACTATCTGGGCCAAGCCCGTGCGATCACGCAAATCGATAAAAATCACACCACCGTGGTCACGACGACGGTGCACCCAACCATATAAAGTGACTGTTTGACCCAGATGCTGGGCATTAACCTCGCCGGTATAGCAGGTACGCATTGAGGTAGACTCCAAAAAATACTAATTTTTATACAAAAAAACGCACTGGCCCATGGATGACAGCCTGGGTAGGCTCATGTCACTGCACCGTAGCAGCCCCCAAATCAGTAGGGGCCACTACCGTGCCGCACA
>JAJYTK010000136.1 GCA_021793095.1 Pseudomonadota bacterium | reverse complement strand
CGCATCAGCGTGTTGTTAGGCTCCCAAAAGGGATTGTTGATTCCCGAAGAGGCGGTACAAACCGGGGCGCGCGGTGCTTATGTCTATGTGCTTGACGAGGAGGACAAAGTACAACCACGTGTTCTTGAGTTAGGCCTAAAATCAGCGGGTCAGGTGCTGGTGTTAGAGGGCCTCGAAGAGGGCGCAGAAATCGTGACCGAGGGCACAGACCGTTTGCGCTCGGGCACTGTGGTTGAGCCTATCGCTGACACAGACGAGTAGAGGTTAGCGTGAATATTTCGCGACCATTCATCCTGCGGCCTGTCGCCACGACTTTAGCGATGCTGGCATTGCTAATGGCGGGTTTTATTGGCTATCGCTGGTTGCCGGTATCTGCATTGCCTCAAGTGGATTATCCCACCATCCAGGTCGAGACCTTATACCCAGGGGCCAGCCCGGATGCAATGGCGGCGCTGGTGACTTCGCCATTAGAGCGTCAGTTTGGTCAAATGGCGGGTTTGGCGCAGATGAGTTCGACTAGCTCAGGCGGTGCCTCACGCATTACCTTGCAGTTTGATTTGGGCTTGCCCTTAGATATTGCAGAACAAGAGGTGCAGGCGGCCATGAATGCTGCACTGAATATGCTGCCCTCTGATTTACCGAGTCCACCTGTCTATAACAAGGTGAACCCTGCAGATACCCCCGTATTGACCTTGGCGGTGACCTCCCCAACGCTACCCTTGCCCGATGTGCGCGATCTGATTGATCTGCGGGTCGCGCAGAAAATAGCCCAAGTATCGGGGGTGGGGCTGGTCAGTATTGCTGGCGGTCAGCGGCCTGCTGTGCGGATACAAACGGATCCTGAGGTGTTGATCGCTTATGGGCTGAGCCTGTCCGAGATTCGCCAAGCAGTGACCAATGCGAATGTACACCAGCCCAAAGGTAATTTAGATGGCCCTAAGCGTTCGACCACCATCAGTGCCAATGAGCAGCTGCGCTCTATAGATGATTATGAAAATCTCATCGTTCGTTATGAGGATGGCGCCCCCCTGAGACTCAAAGAGGTGGCGCGCGTTGTGAATGATGCCGAGGATGTATATCAGGCCGCCTGGGCCGGTAGCGATCCTGCGATTTTGCTGAATATTCAGCGTCAGCCGGGGGCCAACGTCATCGAGGTGGCTGATCGTGTTAAAGAGCTACTGCCCGAATTAAAGGCGAGTCTGCCAGTGGGGGTCGATATTCAGGTCGCCAGTGACCGTACGCAGACGATTCGTGCATCGATTGAGCAGGTACAAATTGAACTGGGCTTGGCCATCTTTTTGGTCGTGGTGGTGACCTTTACCTTTTTACGTACCTGGACGGCAACATTTATTCCCAGCGTGGTGGTGCCGCTGTCGTTGATGGGCACTTTTGCCTTGATGTATGCGTTGGGCTTTAGTGTTAATAACCTGACTTTAATGGCCTTGACCATTGCGACTGGTTTTGTGGTTGATGATGCCATCGTCATGATTGAAAATATTGCCCGCCACATCGAGCAGGGGATGCAGCCTTTGCAAGCGTCCCTCAAAGGGGCACAGCAAATAGCCTTTACGTTGGTCTCTCTGACGTTGTCATTGGTGGCGGTGTTGATCCCTTTGCTGTTCATGAGCGATGTGATTGGGCGCTTATTTCGTGAGTTTGCCGTCACTTTGGCGGTGGCCATTTTGTTATCGCTATTGATTTCCCTGAGTTTGACGCCCATGATGTGCGCGCGCTTATTGCGTGCCCCCCGAGCGTCTACGCCACCTGCCGCTGGCTCGGGCAGTGCGTCCACACCAGCGGCGGGGCCCACAGAGGGCACCCAAACCTCATCTGCAGATGAGCGGGCAGATGGTGAGGGCCCGCGGTTTGGGCGTTGGTATATTGCTCTTGCCGAGCGTGTGCTCGATAGGGTTTATCTCTTTTATGAACGTTCGCTGGGTTGGGTTTTAAAGCATCAAAAACTGACGTTGTTACTGACCCTAGCGACCTTGTTGTTGACCGCTGGTATGTACTGGGTCGTGCCCAAGGGCTTTTTCCCACAACAGGATGTGGGCTTGGTGCAGGTGATCACCCAAGGGCCACAAAGCGCTTCCTTTTCGACCATGCAACGGCTGCAGCAAAAAGCCGCCGAGCAGATCATGCAAGATGAGGATGTGGCTGCAGTCACTTCTTTTGTGGGGGTGGATGGCAGTAATGCCACGCTTAATACCGGTCATATGCAGGTGGTGCTCAAGCCGTTTGGAGAACGTCAACAAACGGCTGCCGAGGTGGCCAAGAGGATTGGGGCGAATTTTGATTTAGATCCTGAGTTGCAGATCTTTTTGCAGCCCATCCAAGAACTCACTGTGGATGATCAAATCAGTCGCTTGCCGTTTCAGCTGGCGGTCTCCGATCCGGATCATCGTGATTTGCAGCGTTGGCTGCCTGAATGGCTCGAGGTCCTCGAGGGGTTGCCCGAGCTAGAAGAGGTCACCTCAAATATGCAGGATAAGGGGCATCAGCTGCTCTTAAATATCGATAGAGACACGGCGGCCCGTTTGGGGATCAGTAAATCCACCATTGATGAGGCACTGTACGATGCGTATGGGCAGCGTTTAATTTCAACGATTTATACGCAATCCGCTCAGTATCGTGTGGTGCTTGAGGTGGCGCCTGAGTATCGTCAGCAAGTGGATGATTTAGAACTCCTCTACGTTCCCGGGCGTGATGGGGAGTTGGTGCCCTTGTCTGTGTTGGTCGAGCCCGAATTATTACCGATGAGCTTATCGGTCGAGCGTTTGGACCAATTTCCAGCCGCTCACGTATCTTTTTCTTTGGCCCCTGGGGTGTCTCTGTCAGAGGCCGTAGAGGCGATTGAAGGCAGTTTGGTAGAGGCTGATATGCCAGGCTCTAGCGAGCTGCATTTATTGGGGGCAGCACACGCTTTTGAGGCCTCATTATCAACGTCATTGTGGTTGTTATTGGCGGCCGTGCTGACCATGTATATTGTGCTGGGCATTTTATACGAAAGTTACATCCACCCCATTACAATTTTATCAACATTGCCTTCTGCCACGATTGGGGCACTGGGTGCGCTGCTGTTGACGGGACGCGAGCTGGATATGGTGGGCATCATTGGCATTGTATTGTTGATCGGTATCGTCAAGAAAAATGCCATCATGATGATTGATTTTGCGCTGGTTGCCCAAAGAGAGCAGCAAAAAAGTGCTCGGGAGGCCATTTTTTCGGCGGCGATGGTGCGTTTCCGCCCAATTTTGATGACGACCTTTGCTGCGCTCTTTAGTGCACTGCCGTTGATGTTTGCCTTGGGGGCGGGTGCCGAGTTGCGGCGTCCTTTGGGTTTGGTGATGGTTGGGGGGTTATTGTGTAGTCAGTTGCTCACTTTATACACCACGCCGGTGGTCTATCTTTTCTTTGATCGCTGGACGCGGCCCCGTCGATATGGGCTAAAAGGGCAGCAGTCGTGAGGATTTTTAATGTATTTATCTTCCGGCCGGTCGCGAGCACCCTGATATGTTTGGCCATGATGGCCATCGGGGCGCTGGCACTGCGTTTTTTGCCCGTGGCGCCTTTGCCGCAGATGGATTTCCCAATGATTACGGTGACGGCCAGTTTGCCGGGGGCGAGTCCGGAAACCATGGCCTCGAGCGTGGCTACCCCATTAGAGCAATCTTTGGGGGCCATTTCTGGGTTGGCACAGATGACTTCCCGCAGCTCAGAAGGCTCGACCCGCATTTCTCTGATGTTTGATTTAAACAGAGATATCAATAATGCCGCCCGAGATGTTCAGGCGGCCATCAATCAGGCGCAGCCGATGCTGCCCTCAGGGATGCGGCGCATGCCCACTTATCACAAGATTAATCCCTCTTCGGCCCCCATTATGGTGTTGGCCATGACTTCCCCAACCGCGAGTCAGGCCGAGCTCTATGATCTCGCCACCACGATAGTGGCGCAAAAATTGGCCCAAATTAAAGGGGTGGGCGATGTGGATGTGGGTGGGGGCTCTTTGCCGGCGGTGCGCGTCAGTTTGGATCCTCAGGCGCTGGCTATTGCTGGGGTTTCTTTGGATCAGGTGCGGCAGACCCTGTCGGC
>JAJYTK010000135.1 GCA_021793095.1 Pseudomonadota bacterium | reverse complement strand
AGAGCCGGGGTAAACACCCCACCTATGGCCCCCGAGCCCACCGTAATGACAGTGGCAAACACCTTGGCAAACAACATTGAGACAATGGCATACCAAGCCCAATCATCATGCAATAAAGAGCGCACCACACTGTAGCCGTTACCGGCCACCTCAGGGGTCAGCAACAATAGCAGCCCCAAAATAAAGCCCCCTAGGGTCAAACGTGCCACCAACGGCATCCCCGTACGGGCCACATAGCTTTTGGTGGCGCTCATTAATTGCAAAAAGCCCGGGGCCACCACGCCAATAATGGCGCCTAGGATGACAAAAACGGCCATATCCAACCCAGAGCTCACAGCCTCAAGGCCAAACATCTCATAGGGCGCCTGATAATGCCCCGTCATACGCATGGTCAAATTGGCCGACGCAGAGGCAATCAGCAAAGGGCCTAGGGTTTGAATCTGCATCGAGCCCAAAATAATTTCTGCCACAAAAATCGTCCCAGCCAAAGGCGCGCCATAGGCCGCAGATACCCCCGCTGCGGCCCCACAAGCCACCAACAAACGCATACGCGAGGTCGCGATTTTGATCAGCCGTCCAAATAAGGAGGCCACCAATGACGAGAGCAAAATCATCGCCCCCTCTCGACCGATGGACCCCCCCGAAGAAACGGTAAACAACGAAGACAATGAACGCAGCACGGATTGCCGCACGGACAAACGGCCGTCACCGATGACCACAGCCTCCATATAATCCGCTTTGGCCCCCTTTTTGGCGCGGTTACCAAACCACAAAAAGATACCCGCAATCGCGCCCCCGAGGGTTGGGAAAAGCACCCGCAACCATGGGTCTAAGGCACTGGTCACCCCAACAATGCTGCCCGAACGCCCAGTGGCTATCTGTTGGATGAGTAAAATCCCCTGATGAAAGGCAATGACCGCAGACGCCCCTAAAATGCCCATAATGGCCGCCCAAAATAACATCGCGGGCGTATCCGCCAACCAGCGTCGGTGGCGAAAACGGCGCCGCAGGGGGATAATGGCTTTTTTAAGCATGGGCAAAGAAAAATATGGGTGACAATGGCCTAATGACTGAGCTGCTCGTAATCAGGCACCTGAGGCGGTCGCGATAAACCAAATAACCGCCAATACACACGAAAATTAAAAAACAACACAAAAGGCAAAGCGATCAATGCCATCACGCCCACAATGTATAAAGTAGGCACTGAGACGGCGGCATCCCAGAGGGTGATTTGGTCGAGGACGAAAAAAGGGAAAAAACTAAAGACAAAACCAAAGGCCACCGCCAAAAAGATTAAAAGGGTGAGCACAAAAGGCAATGCGGTCGTGCGGATACTGCTGTGTAATAAGCGTTGTAAACACATCTCAATGCCCACAAAACAGGCCAACAACCCCGTCCAAAAAATATACACCGACCAACGCCGCGCCCCCTCGGTCCATTTAAGAAACACGCCGGCATTTTCCAAGGCCAACACCACCGACGCCGCCACTACCCCCGCGGCAAACCAACGAATAGAGCGTCGCGCCCATAAAATAGAACGCACTCTGAGCACCCCGGCCTGGCGCATCATCAACCAAGCTGCCCCCAGCAGTAAATAGGCGGCAACACTACACAGCCCTACCAATAGGCTAAACCACAGATACCCCCCCTGCCATTGGCCATTAACCACCACCTGGGCCACCAACAAACCATGCGCAAAGGCCACCATCAATGAGCCCACACAAAACCCCACCGCCCACATAGGCTGTTGAGACTCGGGGGCACGCAAACGCCACTCAAAACACACTGAACGCACGAGCACGCCCATCGCGAGTACAAACAACGGGATAAACAAATGCCCCAACAACCCGGCCCAGGCGCCTGGGAACACCGTGGCCAATAAGCCAAGCCCCATCAACAGCCACAACTCATTGGCGTCGCGCCATGGACTGAGCAATGCCAGCATACGGGCCCGCAGTTCTTGGGGAGCGATGCTCAACAAACAGCCGACGCCAATGTCAAAACCATCCAGCAGCACGCCCAGAAAAGACACCAACAAAAATAGAGCGAAAAAAAGCAACGGCAGCCAAAAAGCTGGCTCGCTGACACTTAACCCCAATGCTGCGGCGAGAAACTCGATCATGCGCGCCCCCGATGCCGAGCGACGGGAATCACCCCAAAACGCCCCGCATACCGAACCAAAGAAACAAAACCAATCACACCCAATAAATACACCACGCAGCTCAGCACGAGGCTGGCCATCAACCAACTATCACGCAAATGGCTGTACAGCTCGCTCGTCGTCAACCCCTCAAACACGGCATAAGGTAGCGCGCCAAACAGCTGATAGGCTAAACCACAACCTACCAAGGCAGCGGCTAAAAAGGGCAAAATCAATAAGAAATGACGCCAACGCTCGCTCAACATATTGGGGTCAAAATAACGGCGCCCAATTAACCACAACGTACGCAACTGAGCCACCAGCAGCAGCCCGCCTACAAGTAAGGCTAACCGAAAAGCCCAAAAAACCAAGTTGACAGGGGGGAGCATCCCGACGCCCTTATCTAGGCCAATATAGTGCTGTGTCGTGTCCTGCCCTAACCACCAAAAATCGCTGAGAGGCAGACCGATACTAAAATAGTTTTCATGCTCCACCTCGTTGGACCAGGCGGCGAATAACCACTCGGGCGTCGCGCCACTATGCCAAAACGCATTGAGCGCCGCTGCCTTGAGCGGCTGGTGCTGGGCCAGCCACGCACCATGCCCGGCCACCCCGATGAGCAAACCCACCAAAGCCGCCACCGACAGCAGCAAGGCAAACCGATTGACGCGGCGCTCACCCTCGTTGACCGGGCGGCGGATGGATTGTCGGGCCAGCATCGCCTGAATCAAGATCCCAGCCACCAATAGGCTGCCTGCAAAAAATAACCCCCCATACCAATACAACAAGGGGTTGCGAAACACGGCCCCCCAATCCAGCATCTGCAAGCTGCCATCCGACCACTGTGCCCCTACCGGATGGTGTAACCAGCCCACCCACGCCACGAGGATGAAAAGCAGCCCCGTATTAATCAGTGCCGTCACCCCCACCACCCCCGCATGCAACCAGTTGGGCATGCGCCGCTGGGCATACAACATCAGCCCTAAAAAGGAGGATTTAAAAATTAAAGTTGTTACAATAACCGCTGCCAGCAAGGGGCTACTGAGCAGCGCAGTCTTTTGCAAAAACTCTGGCCAGAGCGTACCGAGTAATACAATCACAGGTATACTGGCAGCAATACTCAGTACCGTTGCGAGCGCAAAGACGCGCACCCAAGTCCGGTAAGCAGGTAACCACATCGCTTGATTGCTGCCCAAAGTACGCAGGCGAAACACCAAGAGCACCCACGACAATCCCAGCTCGATGGCGAAAAATACAGCCACAAAGCTTAGGCTCAGGAAAAATTGTAATTCAGCCAGCCAAAGTGTCGAATGGGTCATGATTGATACACTCTTTTGCCACCCAGTATATTTTTATGTGCCTCAAGTCGCAACATGCACAGTATATCGACTTTGTTCATGGCAAAATAGTAATCGTTTTTGTTTGTTCCTTTTTATAGACTCACATATGACCACAGATTCACATCCCGCTCCGTCGAATTTTATCCGCTCGATCATAGACAAAGACCTTGAAAGCGGTCGTTACGCAACAAAACGCTGGGCTGGCCGGCCTGGCCCTGCTGCCGTACAAGAAGGGGCACCCGTTGATCAGGCGCGTATTCGTACACGCTTCCCACCTGAACCCAACGGCTATCTACACATCGGTCATGCCAAGAGCATTTGCTTAAACTTTGGGCTGGCCAAAGACTACCAGGGAGCTTGCCATCTGCGCTTTGATGACACCAACCCGGAAACCGAAGAGCAGGAATATGTAGACGCCATCATTGATATGGTGCAGTGGCTGGGTTTTGATTGGGTCGATGGCGAGGATGATAATCTATATTTTGCCAGCGATTATTTTGATGATATGTACACCTTTGCCGAGGCCTTGGTCGAGGCAGGGTACGCTTACATCGATGAGCAAAGTCCCGAGGAAATCAGCCGTACGCGAGGCACATTGACTGAAAAAGGAACTC
>JAJYTK010000134.1 GCA_021793095.1 Pseudomonadota bacterium | reverse complement strand
TCTGGATGTCGAGCAGGTGTTTCGTCTGATTGATGAAATTGCCCCCTACGGTGCCTTGGATTTGCAGTTATTGGAACGTCGGGTCGAGGCGCTTTTTGCGGCGCCCAGTCATATTAGCCCAGCCGTTGAGGTGATGACCATCCATAAATCCAAAGGGCTAGAATTTGAGTCCGTTATTTTATATGGGCTGGATCGAAGAAACATGGCGGATCGGCAGCCTTTGGTAAGCTTTGAGATTGGGCCCACAGGGATGCTTGTCGGACCCATTGCCATCGGCGATGAGGCACCTGGGGTGGCACATTTTTTACACCAGCGGGACAAAAAACGGACCGAGCACGAACTACGCCGACTGCTTTATGTGGCCCTGACGCGCGCACGCAGCGAGTTGCACTTGATTGCCAATTTGACTTTTGATGCCGATAAAGGAGCTCCCAAAGCACCGCCATCTAATGTCTTACTTCATCGGCTCTGGCCCATCATTGAATCTCATATTCAGGTGCCGCATGAGGCGCCAGCGTCATTACCGGCCCACAGCACTCAGTCTGAAAGGGCGACGGGTCAGCCGTTAACTCGAATTTCGTCCACCGCCTGGGCAGCGCTCGATTTGCAGTCCCAGTATCAGCAGCGGCGCGCGCAAGGGGACCCTACCCAGGGCTGGCAATGGAGTGCCCCCACCCAGGATGAGTCCGCCGTGGGCCAAGTGGCGCATGCTTGGCTAGAGCGCATGGCCAGAGAGGGGATTGAGCAGTGGTCAATAGAGCGGCTACAAGGCTTGCGCCCGGCCATCAAACGCCAATTGCTGCGTACTGGGTGCTCACGAGATTATTTGTCCGCAGGGATAACTGAGGTGCTAGATGCACTGAGCAATACGCTCAGCAGTGAACGGGGCCGGTGGTTATTAACGGTTGCCAAAGCGCAGCGCGAGTGGAGCTTGCTCGATCATCGAGGCCGCGTGTCCATCATTGATTTGGCCATTGATCAGCAAGACCATTGGCTGGTGGTTGACTACAAAACCAGTGTGCCTCATACGGATGAAACCTTGCCTGCATTTAAACAACGGATGCAGCGTTTGCACCAAGAGCAGTTGCAACGCTACTGCAGTCAGGTCAGTGCCCTAGATGGACGACCTGCGCGGGCGGCGCTGTATTTCCCTCGTATCGACCTGTGGATTGAACATCAGGCAGTATGAAAACAGGCGGTGTTTGTGGTACATTACTAGGTGGCGGGTCCCTTCGCATGATTCAACAGTAAACCTGGTCAGGTCGGGAACGAAGCAGCCATAGCTGTCTCGAGTCAGTGCCGAAGTCAGGCTCGCCACTTTCACCCTGTGCGGGTTGTCTGTGCCCGCGCCGGACGGGGTTTCTAGTTTGCCACCTTTTTTGCCTCCTTTACTCTGCCGCGCGCAGCTCATCTCAGGCCACCCAACGTCCGAGCATACATTCCCTTTTTTTCATCGAATCCGTTACACTAGGAATTTCTCGTCGTGTGCCGCGACAACCTCTTTGAGGGCGGGTGCATTGACTTCTTATCGCCTGACTTTCCTTCTGATTAACGCAATTGCATGAGCTATCAAGTACTGGCCCGTAAGTGGCGTCCCCGCGATTTTGCATCATTAATAGGGCAGGAGCACGTCGTGCAAGCCCTGTCGCATGCTTTAGATGAGCAACGCTTGCACCATGCCTGGTTGTTTACCGGGACACGAGGGGTGGGGAAAACGACATTAGCGCGTATTTTGGCAAAATGCCTCAATTGCGCCCAAGGGGTGACGGCGACCCCTTGTGGTGAGTGCCAAGCCTGTGTGGAAATTGACGAGGGCCGTTTTGTCGATTATATCGAGCTAGACGCTGCCTCTAATCGGCGTGTCGAAGAGATGACTCAATTGCTCGAACAGGCGGTTTATGCACCGGGTGCTGGTCGCTACAAGGTCTACACCATTGACGAGGTGCACATGCTGACAGGGCATGCTTTTAATGCGATGCTCAAGACCCTCGAAGAGCCGCCTGCGCATGTCAAATTTATTCTGGCGACCACGGATCCGCAAAAAATACCTGCTACAGTATTGTCGCGCTGCTTGCAATTTAATCTAAAGCCCATTGCCCCACCGGTGATTGCGCAGCATTTGCAGCAAATCTTGACCCAAGAAAACATTGCTTTTGAGCCCCCCGCATTGTTGGCACTGGGGCAGGCCGCCGCGGGCTCGATGCGCGATGCTTTGTCGCTCACGGATCAGGCCATTGCTTATAGTGCAGCCGATATCCGTTTACAGACCGTCCAGGCCATGCTGGGCAGCATTGACGGCCAGTATTTGGTGGCCTTGATGCAGGGGTTACAAGCCCAAGACGCTCGCCAGCTATTACAAACAGCAGATGAGCTGCACCAGCACGGCTTATCTTTTAGTCAGACCTTGGCCGATTGGGCCGAGCTCTTATCCACTGTGGCCATGGCGCAGCGTGCTCCCGAGTTTATTGACGATAGCCTGCCTTATCATGAGCACCTCGCTCAGTGGGCACAAGCATTTAGTCCGGATGCGCTGCAGTTGTTTTATACCGTTGCGATTCACAGCCGCAACGACTTGCATTTAGCCCCAACAGAACATACGGGGTTTGTGATGGCCTGTCTGCGCATGTTGACGCTGCTGCCCGCAGACGAGGTGCGTGTGCCAGAAGGCTCAAATGCTGGCACCACAGCGACAGCACCCGCGCCAACGTCTACTAACCCTACAGCGACAGCACCCACGTCTACTAACCCTACAGCGACAGCACCCACATCCACGCCTACCAACCCCGCAGCGGTAGCGCCCACGCCCACACATTCCGCAGCCGCAGATTCAGCCCCTGCGTCTACCGCATCGGCTGCAGCTGTATCCACGCCGCCTCTATCGGATGAGGCAACGTCGCCAACAGCAGCGCCAGAGCCCAGTGCCCCTGAGGACGCCCAGGCGACCAAAGCGATAGCGCCGACAGCCGCTGAGCTAACGACATCTCAGAATAAACCGTCGACTGATGGAAAAAGGCCAACGGCTTCCGCTGCTCCTACAGGTGATCCAAGCGTATCAGCGGATGCTAATGACGCAGGAGGCGCGCGAGTCGCCGCAGCTGTCGACGATGCTGATGATGCTGCTGATGCTGCTGATGCTGCTGATGCTGCTGATGATGCTGATGATGCTGATGATGCTGATGATGCCTTTGAGCAACTAGATGAGGTGTCGCCAGAGGGGGCTTCTCAAGAGACGCAGCCTCAGGAGATGAGCTCTCCAGAGATGCACTCTCAACAGACATCTCCCCAAAAGACGCGCATTCAAGAGACGCAGCCTCAAGAGGTGAGCGCTCCAGAGGTCCCCCCTCAAGAGGTCCCCCCATGGGTAGATATTCCCGCACCTGAGAGGGCGCAAGACGCGCAGCGATTTTCAGTCGAGCAGATGGATGCAGCGCGTTGGGCGCGCCTAGCGGCCGAGTTGCCACTCAATGGCTGGGCAGCTCAAATTGCCAAACGCAGTGAGTGGCTGCGTTATGAGCAAGGCGAGGTGGTGCTGCGTTTAGAGTTGCGTTCTGTTGACGATATGCCAGCCAAGACTCGATTAAACACTGTTTTAAACGAATACTTTGGCCAACCATTGCGACTTACAATAGAATACGGCCGTACGGGTGCCGAAACGGCAGATGCCATCCATCAGGCACAATTGCGTGAGCAGCAACAACGTGCTGAGCAGGCAGTGGCTGAGGATCCATTTATTCAGCAGCTTAAAGAGCGATTTGATGCCCAATTGATCAAGGGCTCCGTTCAGCCGCGTACTCACTTGTCTTCCTAGTTTTTAATCGTGTTTTAAAAGGATATCACCATGAAAGGACAGCTAGCCGGTCTCATGCGCCAGGCACAGCGTATGCAAGAGGATATGAAAAAAGCCCAAGAGGAACTCGCCGAAATCGAGGTCGAGGGTGCCGCAGGGGGCGGCCTGGTTAAGGTCACCATGAGCTGCAAAAACGATGTGCGCCGTATCACCATTGATCCCGAGCTGCTCGAAGAAGACACTGATATGCTCGAGGATTTGATTGCTGCCGCATTCAATGATGCATTGCGCAAGGCCGAAAAAACCGCCCAAGAAAAAATGTCCGGATTAACTGCAGGCTTGCC
>JAJYTK010000133.1 GCA_021793095.1 Pseudomonadota bacterium | reverse complement strand
CTATTGATTTTGCCTATTCGTTACATACTGATTTGGGGCATCGCTGCCGTGGCGCACGCGTGGATGGGCAGATGGTCCCGCTGAGCACTCGCTTGGAAACAGGCCAGACGGTTGAGGTGATGGCCGCCAAATCAGGCGGGCCGTCACGAGATTGGCTCAATCCTAATCTAGGGTTTTTGGCCAGCGCACGATCTCGGGCCAAGGTGCGTTCTTGGTTTAATGCGGTCGAGCTACAAGAGCGTATTAGCCAAGGGCAGGCGTTGGTTGAAAAAGAGCTGCAGCGACTGGGGCGTACCGCAGTCAATCTAGAACAGCTGGCACAGCAGCTGGGTTTTGCCAAAGCCGATGACCTGTATGTGGCGGTGGCCAAGGATGAATACAGTCTGCGCCACATCGAGCAAAATTTTAAACCCCAGTCTCGAGAAATTGATTCAGAAACGCCACATATCGCTGATGCGGGTCGCTCGAGTGTGACACGCACCGGGCGTAGTGGGGTGTTGGTGGTTGGGGTGGATTCCCTGCTGACCCAGTTGGCGCGTTGCTGTCGGCCCGCGCCACCAGACAAAATTGCTGGGTTTATTACCAAAGGCCGTGGGGTGTCGATACATCGCAGCAATTGCAGTTCCTTCAAGGGGTTGGTTGCTCAGCAGCCCGAGCGTGTGATTGAGGTAGCTTGGGGTGAGGATGTCGGAGACAGTGTTTATCCTGTAGATATCCATGTGCATGCCCCTGAACGAGCGCATCTATTGCGTGATATTACCGAGGTATTTGCCCGTTTACGCATCAATGTGGTGGGGGTCAATACCCAAAGCCGTCGGGCATTGACGCATATTGTGTTTACGGCTGAGGTGAAAAATGGCAGCGAGATCCAAAAGCTATTGACCGTACTCGAGGAAATACCCGGTGTGCAGGCACAGCGACGTTAGTCTCATTTACTGTTAAAATAGCGGGATTTAGTCAGTTGATTTACTTTTTAGCGTAGTATTTTTTAATTGTCAGCGCGATTCGTTGTGGTGATTGATACCGTAGCGCCTGACGTTAGCCCAAAAGGGATTAGTGTTTTGAGTTCTTATCAGTATCCAGACGCACGTGGTCATTTTGGCCCCTATGGGGGATCTTTTGTGGCCGAGACATTGGTTCATGCGCTCGATGAGTTGCAGCAGGCGTATGAAAAGTATTTACACGATCCTGAGTTTATTGCCGAGTATCAAAATGAGTTGAATCATTTTGTGGGTCGTCCTTCGCCAGTTTATTTTGCTCGCCGTTGGTCCGAGCAGCTGGGGGGTGCGCAGATCTGGCTCAAGCGCGAGGATCTCAATCACACCGGGGCACATAAAATCAATAACTGCATTGGGCAGATTTTATTGGCTCGCCGTATGGGCAAAACCCGTATTATCGCTGAGACCGGGGCTGGCCAACACGGGGTGGCAACGGCCACTGTGGCTGCTCGTTATGGCCTAGAGTGTGTGGTGTATATGGGAGCTGAGGACGTCCGTCGGCAGGCCTCTAATGTATACCGCATGAAATTGCTCGGTGCGCAGGTCGTGTCGGTAGATTCTGGTTCACGCACACTAAAGGACGCACTCAACGAGGCCATGCGTGATTGGGTGACCAATGTTGAAAATACCTATTACATCATTGGTACTGTCGCTGGTCCCCACCCTTATCCTGCGATGGTACGCGATTTTCAGTCAGTGATTGGCACCGAATGTCTCGAGCAAATGCCTGCCGAAACAGGGGGCCAGCCAAACATGATCGTGGCCTCGGTTGGCGGGGGCTCCAATGCCATGGGTATTTTTTACCCCTATATCGAGCATCAGGATGTCGATTTAGTGGGTGTTGAGGCGGCTGGACGCGGGCTCGATTCCAATGAGCACTCGGCCTCCATTACACGGGGGCGTGCCGGGGTGCTCCATGGTAACCGCACATTGATTCTGCAAACCGAGGACGGCCAGGTGCAGCCCACTCATTCCATTTCGGCGGGCTTAGATTATCCAGGCGTCGGCCCCGAGCATGCCTGGCTCAAGGAAATCGGGCGGGTGCGTTATGACACCGTCACCGATGCCGAGGCACTAGAGGCCTTTCATGAGTGTTGTCGCCTTGAGGGAATTATGCCGGCCTTAGAATCATCGCACGCGCTGGCTTATGCGGCGCGGGTGGCCCCCCAAATGAGCTCGGATCAGGTGATTCTGGTCAACCTCTCGGGGCGTGGTGACAAGGACATGCATACGGTTGCCGAGTACAGCGGCATTGAGCTTTAAAGATGGGGCACTGATCAAATGACAACACAATCCAATCAACGATTACAAAACACTTTCCAACGGTTGGCGGGCCGCGCCGCCTTGGTGCCTTATGTTACGGCGGGTGATCCCGACCCCCGTGTCAGTGTACCGCTCATGCATGCACTGGTAGATTCCGGGGCAGACATCATCGAGTTGGGGGTGCCTTTTTCTGACCCCATGGCGGATGGCCCGGTGATCCAAAGAGCTGCAGAGCGTGCCTTGAGCAAGGGGATGACTTTGCACAAGGTGCTCGATATGGTCCGTGAGTTTCGCCAAACTGATACGCAAACGCCCGTGGTATTGATGGGCTATGCTAACCCTATAGAGGCAATGGGCCAGCAGGCTTTCGTTGATCAAGCGGCGGCGGTTGGGGTCGATGGGGTGTTGACGGTAGATTATCCCCCCGAAGAGGCCGAGGAGTTTGCACAGGCCTTGATGGCGCAGGCCATTGATCCGATTTTCTTGTTGGCACCAACCTCCACGGATGAACGGATACAAAAAATAGCCCAATTAGCGCGCGGTTATGTATATTATGTTTCCCTAAAAGGGGTGACCGGCGCTGCCAGCATTGATATTGATGATGTGGTCCGACAGCTGTCGCGTATCCGGCGCTATCTGAATACTCCAGTCGGTGTGGGGTTTGGGATACGCAGCCCCGAAAGCGCGCGCCGCATTGCCGAGCATGCCGATGCTGTGGTGATCGGCAGCAAGCTCATCCAGACGATGGAGGCCTCAATGCAGGCCCAGGATGACCCGCAGTTGGCTGTGGATACGGCCGCACAATGGCTATCTACTGTGCATCAAGCACTGATTAAGTGATTGGATGACCACACACTCTAAGATTTCAAAGGACAGGATAACAGCATGAGTTGGATCCAAAAAATACTCCCTCCCCGGATCGGTCGTACTTCTGGAAATAAGCGCGTCCCTGAGGGCCTCTGGGTAAAATGCCCAGCCTGTGAGGCAGTGCTCTACAAAGAGGATTTGCAGGCCACTCAAAATGTTTGCCCCAAATGCGATCACCATATGCGTTTGACGGCCCGCGAGCGGATTGATAATTTGCTCGATGCTGAGGGACGCAAGGAAATTGGTGCCAATTTACGTTCGACGGACCCTTTGCGATTCAGGGACTCAAAAAAATACACTGATCGCATTAATCAGGCAACACGTGGCACCAAAGAGAGCGAGGCACTGGTCGTGGTTCAGGGCAGTATCTGTGCCATGCCCGCGGTATTGGCTTGCTTTGAGTTCGAGTTCATGGGCGGATCGATGGGCTCGGTGGTAGGCGAGCGTTTTGTGCGGGGGGTGCAGGCAGCTATTGATACGCGCAGCGCGTTTGTTTGTGTGGCCGCCTCCGGTGGGGCACGGATGCAGGAAAGCCTGTATTCTCTATTTCAGATGGCCAAGACCAATGCTATGTTGGTGCAGCTATCTGAGGCAGGCCTGCCCTTTATCAGTGTATTGACTGATCCCACGATGGGTGGGGTATCTGCTAGCTTTGCCTTTATGGGTGATGTGGTCATTGCTGAGCCCAATGCCTTGATTGGTTTTGCTGGCCCGAGAGTGATCGAGCAAACAGTTCGTGAAACACTGCCCGAGGGGTTCCAGCGTGCTGAGTTTCTGCTTGAAAAAGGTGCCTTGGATATGGTGGTCGATCGACGCCAGATGCGTACCGAGATTGGGCAGCTGATTGCGTTATTGATGCAACAGCCCGCGGATGCGGTGGTGGTCCAGGCGCCCAGTGCTGAAACGCCCAGCCCAGATGCCGATGCATCCGCCGCAGATACGCCTTAATTTATTTCGGATTTAGGCGGGCGCCCTCGAGAATGAGCGCCCTAAAAAAAAACGGTTTGA
>JAJYTK010000132.1 GCA_021793095.1 Pseudomonadota bacterium | reverse complement strand
CGATCTCATCTTCATGCTGTGCCTGGTCTCATGCCTACCGATTTTGACGAACAAACCCAGGAATACATTGCCCATTGGTTCCGTTGGCGCTATCGCTTGGTGCCTTATGTGCTGGGCATTATAGAAGAATCCGTACGGTCGGGCTTGCCGGTACAACGCGCCTTATCGTTAGAGTTTCCTGACGATCCCGAGGTCCTCAACTGGGGTCATCAATATATGTTGGGCTCAGCTTTATTGGTGGCGCCGTTTGTGCAACCGGGTGATGAAATCGAGGTTTACCTACCCAAGGGTTCAGCTTGGTGGGATTTGAGTACAGGCTGGCGCTACGAGGGGGGCACACGCTGGAAGATCCAGGCTGGCCTTGATAAGCTTCCCGTTTTTGGTCGTGAGGGTCATATGCTTTGTCTGGGCCCAGCCGCATTGAATACCAGCGCCTTTAACTCAGCCCGATTGCTCGAAGAGGTTTGGATGTTTGGCATGCCCGAACATAGCCCCGAGGTGATGCGCAATAAAATCCGCGTCATGCAGATGCAGGGCTCGAGCTATATCAAAGGCCTCGAGGGGTTGAAAATCCTCCCTTCCGAGGGGCTCGAGGTCAAGCGTCGTGGTGCCGAGGTGCGTATTTCTCGCGAGCGTTAGGGCGGGCAGCCCATAAATCTGATGGCTGCGACAGGGCAGACAGGGTGGGAAAAACAAAAACTGTGTTCTTTTTGGTACGTTGTTATTTTACCCACCCTAAATGGTTGACAGGTTCTCAGGTTTAATGCCATAATTATTTTTTTCGGTTCGGGCCGTTAGCTCAGGTGGTAGAGCAGCGGACTTTTAATCCGTTAGTCGCGCGTTCGAGTCGCGCACGGCCCACCAAGATTAATTAAAAAAGGCTGCCCTTGTGCAGCCTTTTTTATTGCCTAAAACCTGTGGTTTGAAAAATGTTTGCATAGGATTTGGCGTTGATAGAAATAAAAAACGTATCCAAACAGTATGACCACCAAGGGCGTGTGATTGAGGCGCTCAAGGGGGTTAGCTTGTCTGTCAAGGCGGGCGAGGTCTTTGGCATTATCGGGCGTTCAGGGGCGGGGAAAAGCACTTTGATTCGCCTGATCAATCAGCTCGAGCGGCCCACCACGGGTGAGGTCTGGTTAGACGGCGAGTGCCTGACCCAAATGAGTGAGGGGCAGCTGCGCCGTCGACGCCAAAAAATTGGCATGGTGTTTCAACATTTTAATTTGCTCCATGCGCGTACGGTACGAGACAATGTGCGTTTTCCGCTGCGTTTGGCAGGCTTGGGGCGCCGTGCCCAAAACGAGCGTGCCGCTCAGATGCTCGAGTGGGTGGGCCTGAGCCAGCAGATCGATCAATACCCTAGGCAGTTATCTGGCGGACAGCAACAACGGGTGGGTATTGCACGTGCTCTGGCAAATGAGCCAAAAATACTGCTGTGCGATGAGGCCACCTCTGCCCTCGATCCTGAGACCACGCAATCCATTCTGAGATTGTTACTGCAGGTCAATAAAGAATTAGGCATTACTATTGTGCTGATCACGCATAGCATGGATGTGATTCGGCAGATTTGTGACCGCGTGGCGGTGATTGAGCAAGGGGAAATTGTCGAGTCAGGTGCCGTAGTTGATGTCTTTCTGCGGCCGCAGCATGAGGTCACGCAGTCCTTGCTTTCAGAAAGCGGTATGGACACCGATGGTTGGAAACAGCTGGCGACCCAGGTCAGTGGCAAGATTCTACGCCTGAGTTATTCAGGCGAACGCACGACGCAGCCGGTACTCACAAAACTTAGTCGTGACTTGGATTTGGATATTAGTATATTGCATGGTGCAGTAGGCCAGTTGAAACAAACTCCCTATGGGCAGATAGTTATAGAGGTACAGGGTGCTCGTGTCTCGTTGGCAGAAATTGAACAGCAATTAGCCCAGCAGGGGATAGACGTTGAGGTATTGCGCGCATGAGTTGGACAGATATGGACTGGCCGCTGATCGCTGAGGCCACTTTAGATACCTTGTTAATGACGGGGTTTTCGCTGCTATTTACGGTGGTGATAGGGTTGCCCTTAGGGGTCGCATTGTTTTTAACGGGCCCTAAGCAGTTTTTTGCCAATAGGGTGATTTATCAAAGCCTGTCATTTGTGGTCAACGTCCTGCGTTCAGTGCCTTTTTTAATTCTTTTGATTGTGATGATCCCGTTGACTCGAGTATTGGCGGGTACTTCTCTGGGCGTGCAGGGGGCTATCCCGCCTTTGGTGGCCAGTGCGGCCCCATTTTTTGGGCGATTGGTGGAAAACGTACTTAAGGAGCTTAATCCTGGGGTGTCTGAGGCCAGCCGCGCGATGGGTGCTAATTCCTGGCAAACAGTATTTTTGGCTTTGTTACCCGAGGCCTTTACAGGCATATTGGCCGCCGTGCTGGTGACGGCGATTACGCTGGTGGGCTATTCAGCCATGTCGGGTGTGATCGGCGGGGGCGGTTTGGGTGATTTGGCGTTGCGCTTTGGATACCAGCGTTACCAAACAGATGTCATGATTGTGACGGTGTTGATCCTAATTATTCTCGTACAGCTCATACAAATGTTTGGTGATTATCTTATCGCTGTATTGCAGAAAAAAACCCATTAAACTAAAACCACACTACTAAGGAGAAAAATATGTTTAAACATTGGTTGCCTCGTCTGGGGCTCGCTTTGTCTGTGATGGCCTTTGGTACTGCTCAAGCAGAGAAATTGAGCATTGCCGCCACACCCGTGCCGCATGCTGAGCTGTTGGAATTCATCCAGGATGATCTCAAAGATCAGGGCATTGAATTGGATATCAAGGTATTTACTGATTATGTACAGCCCAACCAGCAGGTGGCTGAGGGACAGATCGATGCCAACTTTTTCCAACACAAGCCTTATTTGGATAGCTTCAACAAAGAGCACGGTACGGATTTAGTGTCTATTGGCGTAGTGCACGTAGAGCCCTTTGGTGCGTATTCCCAAAAAATTGACAAGATAGCCGACCTCAAAGAGGGGGCGTTGGTTGCCATCCCTAATGACCCCAGCAATGGAGCACGAGCGCTATTGTTATTACAGCAAGAGGGGTTGATCGAGCTGAAAGATCCCAGTGATGTATTGGCCACCTCTCGGGACATCAGTGAAAATCCCAAAAAGCTCAAATTTAAAGAGCTCGAGGCAGCGGCATTGCCCCGTATTCTGCCCGATGTGGATCTCGCTCTGATTAATACCAATTATGCGCTTGAGGCTGGCTTGAACCCCTTGGACGATGCGTTGTTTATAGAAGGGGTGGAATCTCCTTATGCCAACTTGGTGGCCGTGCCTGTCGACAAACAAGAGGATCCGCGCTTTGCCACATTATTAGAGGCATTGCAGTCCCCCGAGGTACGCCAATATATTGCTGAAGAGTATGAGGGTGCGATTGTGCCTGCCTTTTAATTGGTTGTGAAATAGATAGGCCTACAAAAAACGCCGCGCTTTTTGATGCGCGGCGTTTTTGTGTGGGCGTTTATGGCCGTAATTAACGGACATTGAGGATGCGTGTGGCAACCACACTGTCAGAGTCCTCGGGTTTGACTTGTACGGTGACCTGTCTTGGGCTAAAGCCCGAGGGGAGCTCGCTGCTGCCGTCGGCATGCAAGTAGTAGCCCAACACAATAGGTATAGGGTCCAAATCAATATAGCCCGTACGGCCGTTGGGATAGCGGCCTTGTACATTGAAGTGCAGGGTGCCGGTAAATTCGTCATCATCGGGGGAATCCTGCATGAGCAAAATCTCATAATTGAGGGCCTCATCGTCACCCTGATGACGGAATTGAGCAGCACGAATACCTGGTGACGTCCCTCTGGGGTCCTCAGGGGCATTGCGCGCAAAAAAGGCAATATCCTTTTCTAGTTGGCTAACGATGGCATCATGCTGTTCTATTTGCTCGGTTTGCTCCTCGAGCTGTTGCTGCGTTTGGCTGAGTTCACGCTGGGATTGTCCCAACTCGGTCTTTAGGCGCTGCACCTCGGAGGTGGCTGCATTAAGATCAAAATGCAGTCGTTCGGATTCTTCGACGGTTAAGCGGGCAGGGCCATAGCTTTCTTGGACAAATAAGACCCCACCTACCCCAATGACCACGCCGACAATCATCAGCATCAGCCAGCGGGGGATGCGGCGTTTACGGCGG